>JAMPXD010000057.1 GCA_023701365.1 Geobacteraceae bacterium | reverse complement strand
ATCGGCATACGCTACGTGACCCGGGCGGGGGAACTGCGGGAGGAGGAGTATGAAGAGTTCCTGGCGCGGGTGTTCCAGCACGAGTTCGATCATGTGCAGGGGATGGTTTTCGTGGACCGGGTGGAGAGTACGCGGGAGCTGGTGACGGAGAAGGAGTATCTGAGGCTGATGGCGGGGTAGGGTGGGATGGTCGTTCATGTTTCAGGCTTAGTATTCTGCAAATTCTATGATATTGTATGAAAACACAAACTGTTGTGAATACACATAGCGAGGAATTGCCATGGACAATTATTCCCGGTCTGCCGTAACAGTCATGATTGTTGACGATGAACCATTCTTCCGGAAGCTGCTGCGCGATATTCTGGAGAAAGAAGGCTATCCCGTGGTTGCCGAAGCGGTGGACGGGTTCGATGCCGTGGAGAAATACCGTGAGCACCGTCCGGAAATGACCATCATGGACATCTTCATGCCGGGCAAATACGGTGTTCATGCCACAGAGGAGATCATTGCCCTTGATCCGCAGGCGAAGATAGTGGTCTGCAGCGCAGTCGGCTTTGATGACGACGTCCAGGCGGCTTTCAAAGCCGGTGCACGCGCCCTGATCCTCAAGCCGTTCATGGAGTGCGAAGTGACGGAAGCCATTGACAGAGTGATGCAGGCGGGTTCATGATGGCAGCAGGGCTAAAGTAATTGTGCTATAGTAGTATCACGGAAAATGAAAGGAGGTGGCGATCATGAGAGGCATGAAAGATCCGGTGCTGAAACAGCGGCGGATGACGAAGATTACCATGCTTGGCAAGCACGGGCTGATGATTCGCCGTGCCGCCAACCAGAACGTCCATGTCATCACCCCGCATGGCAAAGTCCAGGCGGGCCGTAAAGGGCGGCGAGGCTGACCCCAGCTATCCATATGACTGAAATTCAAGGGAGTTCGCTGTTCCCCCTTTTTGTGTCTCGTCAGAGAGGTGCTGCTTTAGCATTGCCATACAGGTTGACCAATTAGAAAGCCCGCGGGAAAACGGTTACTTCCGTACCCTTCGGGCTTTTTTCAGGCGCATCGTCCGGGGGACTGTTGTTCGCCTCTTAATCAATGTTTAGTATACGATTCTTCAATGCCGATGAACTGATCAAACTCCTGATGGATTGCCCGGGCGACATCAGAAGACGACAGGATGCCGACCAGCCTTCCATGTTCTGTTACCGGAAGCCTCCGGACATGGGACCTGTTCATTACTCTGACAGCGGAGTCGAGATCAGCCTCGAAATCTATGGTCACAGGATCAGCGGTCATGACGTCGCAGGCACACGCCGAAGCGGGATTTGTGCTGTCAGTCCCGACTGCGAGCGCCACGTCCCGGTCAGTCAGTATCCCTTTCAGTTTCCCACCCTCATCGGTGATTAGGACCGATCCTACTTTGTAGTCGTTCATCTTCCTGCTAACTTCCTGCAGTGATGCATTGGTTTGGCAGGTAACCACGCTTTTTTCCATGCACTGTCTAACGAACATTATTTGCCTCCTTCCGGCCAATCCCCCTTTGCGCCTAAGCTGCGCCTTATTTCTAATTTTATTATAGCACAACTGGAATGAATGGGGGTTAAGCCTTTGTTATGCCATGAAAAACCCTGTCATGTGGACGGGTTTTATCGGGTTGTCAGGAGGATGTTTGGTGCCTCAGGTGCGGCACCGTTCGGCGGCAATTTAGCAGTAATGAGTAGCCTGGTGAAAAACTGTAGAACAATTTAATAAAATAGTGTAAACAGTATCCATTCGAACGACCAGGTTCTTCGGACATATTATTGCCGGGCTGGTGTCAGCCCTGTGGTTGCCTGATTACGAGGGTGAGGAGGGGGAATGTCGAAGCTGGAACTTGACGAAAAGGGGTTTACATGCGCGTGCGGGACGCGCAACAATTACCCCGCCTATGTCGATGAGCACCGCAACGTGCGGGTAATCTACACATGTTCATGTGATCAGCAGTACATCTTGTATCGCGGCACCGTGCAAAAAATTGCGCGCAATTCTTCGGAAATCATGGACAGTGAGGCCTTTGGCGATTGACACCGTTCAATTCGCCCGGCAATCCCTCCAAAGGCATGCCCTGGCCCCGAGAGCATTTCCGTAATTGACACGGGATTGGCAGAAGGGTTACTATTACACCGAAGCCTTCACGCGTTTGACGGTGAAGGCCCACGGTCAAGGCATGCCCCGCCCTACATGGCGCACGTTATGTTCTCTTGGTGCCGTCATCGTTCGTTCAAATCCGCCTCACCAGGCAAATCAACAGCATGCGGTTCCCCCCCCGGCCATTCCTTCCGGCAGCCCTTTCATAACGGGCACGTCGGCAGGAACATGCGTGCCGGCGCCGCCGAGCCGTGTAAAGGAGTACTACGTGAAGTTCCCGCGCATTTCCCCGTCAATCCGGACGGTTGCATTCCTGCTGCTGGCTCCCCTCGCCATGTCCGGCTGTACGGACGACAAGAGCCGCAATGGGGCGGCGGCAGAACCGTTAAAGAAGGAGAACGCAGCTCCCGCCGAACCGGCGGCGGCCGGCTTCGCAGTGACGACGACTGCAACCCGCAAGGATGCCAAGGCGTTCCCCAATGCGAGCAGCGCCGCTGCTGCCAGCGCAGCGCCCAAGGTCAAGCACAATGCAGGCGAGGATCCCGCCTTTGCGAAGCAGTGCGGCTGGCCGGTGAAGTGCCCCAAGCCGTTGCCGGGATCGATTCTGCCGCAGAAGCGCATCGTTGCCTATTACGGCAATCCGCTTTCCAAGCGGATGGGGGCACTGGGAGAGTACCCGAAGGATGAGATGCTGCGCCGGTTGAAGGGCGAGGTGGCCAGCTGGGAGAAGGCGGACCCCTCGACCCCGGTGCAGCCCGCACTCCACCTGATCGCGGTGGTGGCGCAGGGGGAGCCGGGCAAGGCCGGGAAGTACCGGATGGTCATGCCGGACACCGTCGTGAACCAGGTGTACGGTTGGGCCAGGGAGGCGAACGCCCTCCTGTTCATCGACATCCAGACCGGACACGACGACATCCGGACCATCCTGCCGCGCTTCGAGTGGCTCCTGAAGAATCCGGACGTGCACCTGGGAATTGACCCGGAGTTCAACCTGATCAAGAGCGGGAAGAAGCCGGGAAGCAAGATCGGTACCTACGACGCGGCGGACGTGAATTACGTCTCCGGCTACCTGGCTGAGCTGGTGCGCAAGCACAACCTCCCCCCGAAGGTGCTGACAGTGCACAGGTTCACCCGTAATGGCGTCACGAATGCCCGGAGCATAGTGCTGCGCCCCGAGGTGCAGATCGTCATGCATATGGATGGCTGGGGCGCTCCCTGGCTGAAGCGGGACTCGTACAAGGATTATGTGGTGGCCGAGCCGGTGCAGTTCACCGGGTTCAAGCTGTTCTATCATAACGACACCAAGAAGGGTGATCCGCTGATGACTCCCCGGGACCTGCTCAAGCTGAACCCCAGGCCGGTCTACATCCAGTACCAGTAGAGTGCGGGGAAACGGCGGATTCGGGGGAGATCCCACTTGGATGCCCCCGCCGCTGCAGGCTGTTTCCCCGTAAAGGCCTCCCTGCGCGCCATGCCCAATGGCGCGATATCCCTTCCCTATCCCTCTCTTTCGATGCCGAATTTCCCCATTGAAACTTCCCGGTGACGCTGTAAAATTTTATTGAAATAGGAAGCACTCTTGTCAAACATCCGGCAGTCCCGGATAGAAGGGAGACCACCGTGACAGACATCCTTGAAACCCTTGCCGCAGACGGTTCGTTTCAGACCCTGCTCTCGTTGCTGAAGATGGCCGATCTGGCCGACACGCTCAGGGAGCCGGGGCCATTCACCCTGTTTGCTCCCGATGACGACGCCTTCAAGCGGATCAATGTTGACGAAGTAACCAGCGACAGGGAAAAGCTCGTGTCGCTCCTTACCTACCATATAGTCGACGGGGAATTCACCGCCACCGAGATCGCCCGGGATGAACAGCTCATGACCAGCAACGGCAAGTCCCTGACCATCCTTCTGGAAGAAGGGCAACAGGTAATCGACAACGCCAAGTACGTCAAGACCGACATCAGGTGCTCCAACGGGATCATCCATGTCATCAACAATGTCTTCTTGCCGCAGTTCTCCGGATGGTACTGCGGCTGCTGCTGAGAGCTCGGCCAGTATTACCGGCGGACCCGATTGGAGGAGGATGATGCGAGACTGCGGCGATTCTCCGCCCGAGGAGTTGCTCCGGGCCGTTGACGAGTTCAACCGGGGCGACTGGTTCGACTGCCATGAGACCCTTGAAGATCTCTGGGCTGGAGAGGAATGGGAGATGCGGGACTTCTACCAGGGAGTCCTGCAGGTGGCGGTTGCCTTGCACCACTGGCGGGAAGGGAATTTCAGGGGGGCGGTCCTCCTCCTGGAAGGGGGGGCGAAGTGCCTGCGGCGGGTGCGGCCGGTCTGTCAAGGGGTGGATTCTGAGGTACTCGCCGCCGCCGCCGACCGTTTGCGGGAGGCGCTCCTCCTCCTCGGTCCGGACCGGATGGCGGAGCTGGACCGGGAACTCATTCCAAGGCTGCGGCTGGTTCAGGCCGGGGCTGAAAGCGAGAGCCAATAGAGGAGTCGCCGTTGCCGGAGCTTATTTCCAAGTACCCGGAAGTTACCCTCCAGATCCTCAGGGAGGCCGGCGCCCGTTGCGGCGAAGGGGTCGAGCAGAAGATCCTGACGAAATGCCCTCCTGCCCGGTTCTGTGCCCTGCCCAGCGGGGAGCTATGCGTCTACGGGATCGAGGAGATTCCCCTGATGACCCAGATTACCCCCGGAGAGCTTGCCCGTGCTGCCTCTACGGAGGAGCAGCGGCCCTGGCACGATTCGATGGCATTGTCGCTCTCCGAGGTCATCCTCTTGGGAGCGACCTTCATGGCGGGGCTGCTTGTCGCCAGATTATGGTCCGGGCGCGGCAGGGGAGCAGGTTCGGGAAAATGACTTACAATTCCCTGAGGTTGCTGAACTCTCCCCAGGCCAGGAAGTTTTGCGGCGCCAGCACGAAATCGTAGAGATTTTCCATGATGTTGTAATGCTTTTTCTCCTCGTTGGCGATTTTCAGAATGAGCTGGGCGGTTTCCGGGTCGTTTTCCTTCTTCGCCATGTCCTCGTAGAGCCGGACGCTGTCCGCCTCGATTTTCATGGCGTGCCGGTAACCGTCCAGATCTTTCCGGAGGCCGCCGACGATGGTCTTGTCCCCCATCAGGCTCTCAAACAGGTTTTTCGCCTCTTCCAGAACCGTTGTGTCAGCCATTGCCCCGGCCGCCCCTGCCTTAATGGCCTGGACGGCATCGTAATGCTTCTGCTCATCCGCCGCCAGTCTGGTGAAAATGGTCTTCAGGCCGGACAGTGGAGTCTCCGCCGCCAGCTTTTCGTAATACGCCTTGCCATCCAGCTCCATTTTCATCGCAAAGTCAAAGAGATTCATGGCTATTCCCCCTTATTCCGGTTATCGAGAATCCGTATCCAGGACTCATTGAAAATAGTACCAGAAGAATTGGGCACCGCAACAACCCCATCCGGAACAGCGGTCGCTTGAAAACAGCCGTAAATACCATACCATTGGTCATTATGGACGAATCGGGATCATATGAGGCGTGCAGTTAATTTCATGAGCGATACGGCTGGAGGGGGTACTGATGAAAGTTCGGCTGCACGTCAATAACATCGGGTTCAGGCAAGCGGATGGTGATCTGTCCGCCGCGCAGCAACGGGAGATCCTGGCAAAAAGGCTTGCCGGCTGTGACCGGGTGCTGCGTGAGGGGGAATCATTGGCGGACCTGGAGGGCATGCTGGCGCTGCGCACCAATCGGCCGGCCGAAGGGGTCGTCACCCCCTTGCCGCATCATCCCCGGGAACCGTACAGAATCAAGAGTGTCGAGCTGCGGGGCGCGGGTTGCCCCCCCTTTGACAGGAGGTTGCAGGCCATAGAAGAGGCCGGCTACAACACGTTCCTGTTGAAAGAAGATAAGGGGGTGGTCATTCACATCGATCTTCTTACCGACAGCGGCACCTGCGCCATGAGCGACCTGCAATGGTCGGCAATGCTGAAGGGAAACGAGGATTACGCCGGCTCCAGAAGCTATTATCCTCTGGAACAGGCGGTTCAGGAAGTATACGGCTGGCAGGAGGTGATCCCCACCCACCAGGGACGGGGCGCGGAACACATAGTCTCGACAATCTTCATCAAGCCGCTGCTGGAGCAGTATCCGGGTGACCCCGTGTACGTGCCGAAAAACATGTACTTTACCACCACCAAGGCGCATATCCTGCGGGCCGGCGGTGTCTTCAGGGATATCATCATCGACCAGGCCCATGATCCGACGGCGTATCATCCGTTCAAGGGGAATGTTGATCCCGGCAAGCTCCAGCAGCTGATAGACGACTGTATCGGCAGATGGGGGAAGGTGCACGGCCCCCGGCACATCGCCTATGTCCATCTCGAAGGTTGCGTCAACATGGCGGGGGGGCAGCCCTTCTCCATGGAAAACCTGAAGTCACTGCGTGCCTTGACACGAAGGCACGACATCCCGCTGCTCCTGGATGCCACTCGTCTGGTGGAAAATGCCTATTTCATCCAGCAGCGCGAGGAGGGGTACCGGGACAGGAGGATAGCCGAGATTGTCCGGGAGATGGGGAGCCTGACCGATGGCTGCACCATGAGCTCCAAGAAAGATCACCTGGTCAATATCGGCGGCTTTCTCGCCCTCAACGACCGGGACAAGGCAGACAAAGCCCGGGAGATGCTGGTGGACTTTGAAGGATTCCCCACTTATGGCGGCATGGCGGGCTATAGCATGGAGGCGTTGACGCAGGGGATCCGCGAATGCATCGACGACAACTGGATCGCCTATCGGGTCGGGCAAACCCGGTATCTGGGGGAGCTTCTCCTCGGCGCCGGGATACCGATTGTCGTCCCCGTGGGGGGGCACGCGGTTTTCATCGATGCCAAGAAATTCCTGCCCCATCTGTCCCAGGAGCAATTCCCGGCGCAGGCCCTGGCAAGCGCCATTTATCTCCACAGCGGGGTGAGAACCATGGAACGCGGGATCGTTTCCGCCGGCCGCGACCGCAAAACCGGAAAACATAACATCACCGACCTGGAACTGGTGCGGCTCACCATCCCGCGCAGGGTCTATACGCAGTCCCATATGGACTATGTGGCGGACAAGATCATCGAGCTCCACGGGATGAGAGAGAGAATCAACGGCCTGGAAATAGCATGGGAGCCAGCTGCCGGTTCGCTGAGATTCTTTCTCATGAGGTTTTCCCCTATTGGGGGTAGGCTCATCAGCTAGCCGCTATTACGGGGGCAATTAAACATATCAACGGTAGGGGCGGGGCATGCCCCGCCCAATCGGGCGCAGCATGCTGCGCCCCTACAGCAGGGTTTTTACATGTTTAATTGCCGGAGTAATATCAAGGCTGTTGCGCCTTCATGAAGAGATACAGGATCAGCAGAAAGGGGAGGGTCGAGAAGGCAGCTTCAAGATTTCCCAGGAACAGCTGCCAGGTAGAAAAGGAAACAATGGCGAGGACAAAGATGGTGGCGAGGACGGCGGCGAGTTTCTTCATGCGTGTGATAGTACACCAAAGCCGGGGGGGCCTGTCCATACAAAACTCAAGGTGTCCTTCGGCTGACTTCCGGATAGGATCAGAGTGGGATTGTGTCCGCCAGTGACCCCTAACTCCTTAATTTTAAATAATAGTTCTCCATATTGACAGGGGCTGATGGCGGCGCTACAGTGAAAATGAGTAGTGTTGTCCAACAGCCGGGTTGTGACATTATTTACTCCAGCAATTAAACATGATAACCCATGATGCAGGGGCGCTGCTTGCCGCGCCCCGATTGGGCGGAGCAAGCGCCGCCCCTGCCATTGAAATGTTTAAATTGCCCGGTAATATGGCACGCCCGCAAGAAAGGAGATAGTCCCATGAGAAATCCAATCCGTCTTTTCACGCATTATGCTCTCGGTCTTTTGCTGACTCTGGCGATAGCTGTCCCGGGCAAGGTGATGGGAGCTGATTGGGCGCAGGGAAAAGGGGTGATGGTGGCAAAGCTCACTGCTGATACCCCCGCCATGGCGGAAGAACAGCTCGTTCTTGATAGACACCACCCGAAAATCAAGGCGGTAATGGCCGTTCAGGACCGTCATGCCCGTAGTCTGATGGCGCTACCGGAAGTCGTCGGGACGGCCACCGGGCTCACCGACACCGGCAGGCCCGCCATCCTGGTCTTCACCAGGGCGGAGGCGGCACCCGGCGTAATCCCCGAGAGTGTCGAAGGGATACCGGTCAATGTAAAGGTAACGGGCAAGATTTTCGCCATGAAAGCCCCTGCCGCTGTAAAAATCGACCCCACCGCCAGGTTCGCCAGCCCGATGCCGATCGGCATTTCAACGGGCAATATCGGTGAGTGCTCCGCCGGGACCATCGGCGCCAGGGTTAAAAAGGCGGACGGCACCGTTTATGCCTTGAGCAACAACCATGTCTATGCCCTTGAAAACAAAGCCGCTCTGCCGAGTGCGGTGGTGCAGCCAGGCCGCTACGATACCTCCTGTTCTACCGATAATGCCAACAAAATCGGCGAATTGGCCGAATTCGTCCGGATCGACTTTTCGGGAGGGCTGAACAAGGTAGATGCGGCTATTGCCAAGGTTAATTACGACTCCCAGATGAGGACTCTCGGCAACGCCACACCAGACAATGGATACGGGAAGCCCGGCTCGGCTACCGTCTCGGCGAGTGTTGGTCTGGCTGTCCAGAAATACGGAAGGACGAGCTCATTGACAAAGGGATCAGTCACGGCTCTCAATGCCACGATAACCGTCAATTATGGGGCCGCCGGCACGGCCACGTTTGAAAATCAAGTCGTGGTCTACTCCGGCAAGCCGTTCATAAAAGCAGGCGATTCCGGATCGCTACTGGTGACCGATCCCCACGATCCGCGTCTTAGCCCCAACCCCGTCGGGTTGCTCTTCGCCGGGAGCACGTCGGGGAAATACGCCTTCGCCAATCCGATTGAAGATGTATTAAACAGTTTCGGCGTAACTATTGACGATCTGTAAGCTTGCCGGCGGGGCAATAACTGGATACGGGCGGGGGAAGGGAAAGAGGAGACATTATGTCTCGGACGCTTGGGCGGGCCATCTTCAGCCTCGTTATTGCCGTGGGTCTGGCGGCCTGTGCAAGCAGCAGTTACCGCCGGGAGGAGCCGAAAATGGCGGCAAAGACCATCGAGGAAGTGCTCAGGGAGCACAGCAGGGAATTGATGTCCCTCCCCGGGGTGGTGGGGACGGCCCAGGGGCTCTGCGCCGAGCGTCCCTGCATAAAGGTCTACGTCATCAGAAAGAGTGCCGAACTGGGCAGTAAGATTCCCGGCAGCATCGAAGGTTATCCGGTAGCGGTGGAAGAGACGGGGGAGATACGGACATTCCCCGAGAGATGAAGAGGAGGGAAAAGCCCAAGGTAAATGACTGGGCTTTTTTCTTGCGCGATGAGGCGGGAGAAAACAGGTCGGGCAAGGCTCTTTTGGGACGGAATTAATGTGAGGCCGTGGCCGGTTTGCATCCATCAAACAGTTTGCTATATTTTATGAAGGGATTGTCCTTTCGGGCTTTCCGCGACTTATCACCCCGCACTGCTTCATTGGGCGTGCCTGGGTAATGCCGGCAAGGAAGAAAGAGGTATTTGATGGTCATGTCCTCCTCTGATGTCAACCGGTCCGGGGGACCAATTTCTATTTTGCTGGTCGAAGATTCCCCGACCCATATTGAAATGATCCGCGACGCCCTGGCGGTTCGAGACCAGAGAATCACCCTGACCGTTGCCCGCACTCTTGCCGAAGCGCGCGCCAGGCTGGCGGAGTTCCGGCCGGACCTGGTGATTGCCGATCTGTTCCTCCCGGATGGCAGAGGCATCGAGCTTTTGCCGGCGGCCAGGGAGGAAACGATCTTTCCCGTTGTGATCCTGACCGGACATGGTAACGAGAAGGAGGCAGTGGAGGCGATGAGGGCCGGCGCCCTCGACTATCTGACCAAATCGGTGGCGACCCTGGCCGACATGCCGCATATCGTCGAACGGACGCTGCGGATATGGGAACATATCGCCGAACGGCGGCGGGCGGAGGAGACCCTGCGGGAGAGCGAGGAGCGGTTTCGCTCGGTCTTCACCACTGCCGCTGCCGGGATGATCATCATCTCACCCACGGGGAGAATTCTTCAGGCGAACCCGGCTTTTTGCCGCTTCATCGGCTACGGCGAAGCCGAGCTGGTCCAGCTCACCGTTGACGACATCACCCACCCCGAGGACAGGGACAGGACCTCCCTCCATTACGGTGAAATTTTTGCCGGCCAGCGCCAGCACATCCACTATGAGAAACGGTATCTGCGCAAGGATGGCCGGAATGTCTGGGGGCACGCCTCGGTGGCTTGCGTCGTGAACCCCGATCTGCAGCCGACTTACTGCATCGGCCTGGTGCAGGACATAACCGAGCGCAAGCAGGTGGAGGAGGAACTGCGGGAGGCCAACCGGGAGCTGGACGCATTCGTCTATACCGTTTCCCATGATCTCCGCTCCCCGCTCACCCCCATCATCGGCTACGCCGAGTTTCTCCAGGAGCAGTACCGGGAACGTCTCGATGAGCAGGCCGTGACCATTCTGGCGGAGATTGGCAGGCAGGGGCACCGGATGCTGGGGCTTCTGGAGGACCTCCTTGCCCTGGCCAGGGTGGGGCATCTGGACCACCCCGTCGAACCGGTGGACGCCGGCGAGGTGGTGCGGGAAGTCGTTCTGGAGCTGGGGAGCCGGCTTGCCGCTGCCGGAATGACCGTGGAAACTGGACACTTGCCCTGCCTCCGGGTGCCGAAGACCCTCCTGACCCAGCTCTTCGATAACCTGATCGGCAATGCCGTCCGCTATGCGGGGTGCTCCGGCGGGCCCATCGAGGTGGGGGGAGAGCGGCAACGGGGGCGGACCAGGTTCTATGTCCGCGATCACGGCCCCGGCATTCCCGCACATGAGCGGGACCGCGTCTTTGACCTCTTCTACCGGGGCTCAACGGCGGGGACTGTCGATGGGACAGGGGTGGGTCTGGCCACGGTGCAGAAGGTCGCCCGCCTCTATGGGGGGCGGGCCTGGATGGAGGAGACCCCTGGCGGCGGCAGCACCTTCTGGGTGGAGATGGTCGATGAAGCGTGCAGAGAGGCCGAGTGATTCTTGTCGGCAGAGTCCTTCTGGGAACATCAACGCAAATGAACCCTAGTGAGTCGGAGGTGGGCCATGACAGCAACACCTGCAGATAATCTGGAAATCATCGGGGAAGAGGAGACAGACCGTCAGCACAAGGAATTGCTCGAAAAATATGACGAGTTCATGCGGGCCGTGGACACCAACATCCACCGGCGGGACCTGTTGAAGATGCTCGACTATCTCGACTCCTACACCAAGACCCATTTCGCCACGGAAGAGAAGATACTGAAGGATTACAGCTATCCCGACTTTTCTTCCCATGCCGAGGAGCACCGGCAGTTTCTCGGCGAACTGTGGCTCGTGAAGTCGAAATTGCAGACCGAAGGGGCCATGGACGAGGCGCTGCGGCTCACCATTCACACCCTGGTGCGCTGGCTGTCCCAGCACATCGGTGCAACCGACAAGGTCGCCGGTGACTTCATCAGAAAGGGGAGGGAGCGCAGCCAGTGAGTTCGAAGCCGGTTTTTCCATTCCCGCCCCGTGCGGGTAAAAGGCCTGCTTCGGCAGGCTTTTTCATTGGTTGTCCCTGTCTGAATATGAACTCCCCTGCCACCGGCATGCCATAAAGATTACGCGTCAAACAGATCGTGCTCGGAGGCTTTGCGTGAACTTTCTGGTTCATCTCTATCTCTCCGGCGAGGACCCGGAGGTCCTGGTCGGCAACTTCATGGGCGATTTCGTGAAGGGGAGGGTGGGGGATGCCTGGCCGCACCGCATCAGGGACGGCATCCTGCTCCATCGGCGGATTGACGCCTTTGCCGAGCAGCACCCGCTGTTCCGCCAGAGCAGGGAGCGGCTCGCGCCCCGTTACGGGTTGTACCGCGGGGTGCTGGTGGACCTTTTCTACGACCATTTCCTGGCTATGGAGTGGCGGCAATGGTCGGCCGAGCCGCTGGCCGCCTGGCTGGTCCGGACAAGAGGGATCGTGGAGGCCCACCACGCCTCTTTGCCGGAGCGGCTGCAAGGGCTAGTGCCGGTGATCTTCGAGGAACTGCTCCCTTCGTACCGGGAGGTGGCGGGGATCGGCCGGGCTCTTGAGCGGATGGCGCGGCGGCTGCGGCGACCGAATCCTCTTGCCGGCGGTGAGGAGGAACTCGTCAGGCACTACGCCGGGCTGCGGGATGATTTCCGACGCTTCCTGCCGGAGGCCCGGGAGTTTGTCGCTGCTGTATGCGCAACGACTCAATCAGGGAGGAAATTGTCACGTAACGGAATATCTGCTTGAGTCTCCGCGGCATTTTGAGTATACTATGCCGATTTTATCTGAAATGAAACGAGCGGGAGGAGCTTAACGTGATAGATTTTCTTGGAGACTGGAAGAGGACCCACTTGTGCGGCGCATTGACCGCTGACGATATCGGCAGGGAGATCGTGCTGATGGGTTGGGTGATGCGTCGCCGCGACCATGGCAATCTCATATTCATCGACCTGCGCGACCGCGAGGGGCTGGCTCAGATAGTCTTCGACCCGGACAACTCGCCGCAGGCCCACAAGAAGGCGGAGGGGGTCAGGAATGAATACGTCCTGGCTGTCAGGGGGAAGGTCATTCCCCGCCCGGAGGGGACCGTCAACACCAATCTCAAGACCGGCCAGGTCGAGGTCCTGGTTTCCGAGTGCAAGCTGCTCAACCGTTCCAAGCCGCTCCCCTTTACCCTCGACGAGTATGTGGAGGTGGCCGAGAATATCCGCCTCAAGCACCGCTACCTGGACCTGCGTCGCCCTGTACTGCAGTACAACATGATTCTCCGCTCGAAGGTTACCCAGCTGACCCGGAAATACCTGACCGAACAGAATTTCCTGGAGATCGAGACCCCTTTTCTCACCAAGTCCACCCCTGAAGGCGCCCGCGATTTCCTGGTCCCCTCCCGGATCAACCAGGGCTCTTTTTACGCACTCCCACAGTCTCCCCAGATATTCAAGCAGATCCTGATGGTGTCCGGCTTCGACCGCTATTTCCAGGTGGTGCGCTGCTTCCGCGACGAGGACCTGCGGGCCGACCGGCAGCCGGAATTCACCCAGATCGACTGCGAGATGTCGTTCATCGACCGGGAGGACATCATCACCGTCATGGAGGGGCTGATCGCCACGATCTTCCGGGAGGCGAAGGGGGCAGACGTCAAACTCCCTATTCCCCGGCTCACCTATGCCGAGGCGATCCGCCGCTTCGGGGTGGACAACCCCGATCTCCGCTTCGGCCTGGAGCTGGTGGAGCTGTCCGAAGTCGTCAGGAACGCCGGCTTCAAGGTGTTTGCCGATGTGGTGGCCGGCGGCGGGATCGTCAAGGGGCTGAACGCCAAGGGGTGCGCCGCCATGTCCCGCAAGGAGATCGACGACCTTACCGAATTCGCCAGGATTTACGGCGCCAAGGGGCTCGCCTACGTGAAGATGACCGCCGAAGGCTGGCAGTCGCCGATCGCCAAGTTCTTCACTGCCGAGGAAATAGCCGCCATGAATGAGGCCTTCGATGCCTGCGAGGGTGACCTCCTCCTCTTTGTCGCCGACAAGCCGAAAATCGTCAACGACTCCCTCGGCAAGCTGCGCAATCAGCTGGCACGGATACTGGGGCTGCTCGACAAGGAGACCTTCAATTTCGTCTGGATCACCGATTTCCCCCTTCTCGAATGGGACGAGGAGGAGAAGAGGTGGGCCGCGGTGCATCACCCGTTCACCGCGCCGATGGATGAGGACCTGCAGTACGTGGAGAGCGACCCGGGGCGTTGCCGCGCCAAGGCCTACGACCTGGTCCTGAACGGCAACGAGATCGGCGGCGGCTCCATCAGGATCCACCAGGAGAAAGTCCAGTCCCTCATGTTCCGGATGCTCGGCCTTTCCGAGGAGGACGCCCGGAGCAAGTTCGGCTTCCTGCTGGACGCCCTGGAATACGGCACCCCTCCCCATGGCGGGATCGCCTTCGGCATGGACCGGCTGGTGATGCTCCTGACCGGCAGCGAATCGATCCGCGACGTGATAGCCTTCCCCAAGACCCAGAAGGGGGTCTGCCTGATGTCCGAAGCCCCTTCCCAGGTTGACGTCAAGCAGTTGCGTGAGCTCGGCATCAGGCTGGCCGTGAAGTAAGCGCCATCGGGGGGATGATGTCTCGAAGTTTCCTGGCCGCCATTGCCGCCTGGCTCGTCATCGCCGTGTCCGGGTGTGCCCCTGTGCTTCCCCGCTGGCAGCAGGAGGCAATGGTGATGCTGGAGGCGGTTCGGCTCGGCGGGGCCGACAAGGACTTCCCCGTCGAATACGGGAACGCCCTGGAAACTTATCGGCATGGAGAGTCGCTTCAGCAGAGGGATGAAGTGGAGGGGGCGGAAGATTACTTCCTCTTTGCCCTGACCAAGGCGAAACTCCTTGAGAAGGGCATCGCCGAAGAAAAGCTCCGCCGCGCCGAGGAGGAACGGCGCCGGATACGGGAGGAGCAGCTGGAGTTGGAACGGCAGCGCTCCCTGCTGGAGGAACAGCGCCGGGCCGAGCAGGAACTGGCCGAAGCCGCCCAGGTGAAAGAGAAGGCCGAAACGGTAAAGCTGCCGAGGGAGCGCCCTCTCCCGAGCCATCATACCGTCAAGCGCGGGGAAACGCTCCCCCAGATCGCGGCCCGCTCCGATGTCTATAACGACTACCGTTTATGGCCGCTCCTCTACCGGGCCAACCGCGATCAGATTCGAGATCCCAGGCATGTCTGGCCCGGGCAGGTCCTCCGCATCCCGAGAAACGTCAGCCGTGAAGATATCGCCGAGGCGCGCCGTTATGCGCAGGAGCGACCCATTTAACCTTACGTCTCTGCGCCTCCTCCGGAACCCCTCCCTTGCCGACTCGGCAACATTGCGAAACTGGCGTATCATTAACGCTATCCCCCGCCGCCGCCTCCTTTTTCGAGAAAATTCCCCCGAAGAATCTAACGACATTTTACTTGACAGTATACGGTGTTTTGTATACTGTATACAGAATCTTAACGCCCCACCCAACCGTAACTCGCGCCTACGGCAATCTTTAGCTGCCCTTTAATTAAGCCTCTGGCTATACTGGCATAAAAACTAAGGAGAGAACATGACAACACAAAAAATTATCTGGTCAAAAATTGATGAAGCTCCCGCACTTGCAACATACTCTTTGCTTCCGATCGTCAATGCCTTCACCAAGGCCGCCGGCGTTGTCGTTGAAACAAGAGATATCTCCGTTGCCGGAAGAATCATCGCGAACTTTCCCGATTATCTGACGGAGAGTCAGAGAATGCCGGATTATCTGGCCGAACTGGGCGAGTTGACGCAAAAGCCCGAGGCCAATATCATCAAGTTGCCTAACGTCAGTGCTTCGATCCCCCAGCTGAAAGCAGCCATCAAGGAACTGCAGGAAAAGGGGTACAAGCTCCCGGATTATCCGGAAGAGCCGAAAACCGACGCAGAGAAAGAGATCCATGCTCGATATGCCAAGTGTCTGGGAAGTGCGGTAAACCCGGTTTTGAGGGAAGGAAACTCCGACAGAAGATCGGCTCGTGCGGTTAAGGAATACGCCAAGAAGCATCCGCATAAGATGGGTGCCTGGAGCCCGGACTCGAAGACCCACGTTTCGCACATGACCGCCGGCGATTTTTACCATAGTGAAAAATCGGTGACCATGCAAAAAGCCGGTAATGTGCGGATTGAATTGGTCGATCAGGCCGGCAATGTCAAGGTCCTGAAAGATAAATTGGCTCTTCAGGCGGGCGAGGTGCTTGATGGCGCGTTCATGAGCGCCAAGGCGCTGCGCAAGTTCATCGCGGAGCAGATCGAGGACGCGAAGGCGAAGGGTGTGCTCTTCTCCGTGCACCTCAAGGCCACCATGATGAAGATCTCCGATCCGATCATGTTCGGTCATTTCGTTTCCGTTTTCTATAAAGACGTCTTCGAGAAACATGCCGCAATCTTCAAGGAGCTGGGTATCAACCCGGATCTCGGCATGGGCGATCTCTATGCAAAAATCCAGAAGCTGCCGGAGGCCAAAAGGGCCGAGATCGAAGCGGACATCCAGGAAGTTTACAAGAAACAGCCTCCCCTGGCGATGGTGGATTCGGACAAAGGCATCACCAACCTGCATGCCAGCAACGACATCATCATTGATGCCTCCATGCCGGTCGTTATTCGTGATTCCGGCGGGATGTGGGGCCCGGACGGCAAGCTTCACGATGTGAAGTGTGTCGTTCCCGACACCTCCTATTCCGAGTGGTACCAGGTGTGTATCGATTTCTGCAAGAAGAACGGTCAGTTTGACCCGACGACTATGGGAAGTGTCTCCAACGTGGGACTCATGGCGCAGAAGGCTGAAGAATACGGTTCCCACGACAAGACCTTCAAGATTCCGGCCAACGGCACGGTGCGCGTCGTTGACGAATCGGGTGCGGTGCTGATCCAGCACGCAGTGGAAGAGGGCGATATCTGGCGCGGTTGCCAGGCAAAAGACCTGCCGATCCAGGACTGGGTCAAGCTGGCGGTACGGAGAGCCAGGGCAACCGGGGCTCCCGCTATATTCTGGCTCGACAAGAACAGGGGCCACGACGCCCAGATGATCGAAAAGGTCACCAAGTATCTGAAGGATCACGATACGAATGGCCTGGACATTCAGATAATGGCTCCTGTTGATGCGATGCTGTTTGCCTGTCAGAGAGCCAAAGAAGGCAAAGACACCATTACCGTCTCCGGTAATGCCCTGAGGGATTATCTGACCGACCTCTTCCCGATTCTGGAACTTGGTACGAGTGCAAAAATGCTCTCCATCGTGCCGCTTCTGGCTGGTGGTGGTCTGTTCGAGACCGGTGCAGGCGGTTCGGCACCCAAGCACGTGCAACAGTTCGTGCAGGAAGGTTATCTGCGTTGGGATTCGCTTGGTGAGTTCCTGGCACTTGGTGTGTCGCTGGAGCATCTGGCCGCTACCTTCAAGAACGAAAAAGCCCAGCTCCTGGCGGATACGCTTGATCAGGCCAATACCAAGTTCCTGGACAACAACAAGAACCCGGCCCGTAAGGTTGGTCAGATCGACAACAGGGGGAGTCATTTCTATCTGGCGATGTACTGGGCCGAGGCGCTTGCCGCGCAGACGAAGGACAAGGATCTTGCGGCACGTTTCGCCAAGGTAGCCAAGCAGCTTCAGGATAACGAGGCGAAGATCAATGAAGAATTGATCGGTGCCCAGGGGAAACCCCAGGATATCGGCGGCTACTATATGCCTGATCCGGTCAAGACCGAAAGAGCAATGCGTCCCAGCGCAACCTTAAATGCCATAGTGGACGCTATCGCATAAGGTATAGGATCTGTATTTAACCAAATCCATTCAAGGAGGAGATCATGGCAAAACAGAAGATTTCGTTAATCGGTGGCGGGCAGATTGGTGGTGTTTTGGCTCAGCTTGCGGCTCTGCGCGAGTTGGGTGATGTGGTGCTGTTCGACATCGTCGAAGGGTTGCCGCAGGGCAAGTGTCTCGACATCGCCGAGGCCGCGCCGGTTGACGGCTTTGACGTCAAGCTCACCGGCACCAACGATTACAAGGACATCGCCGGCTCCGACGTGGTCATCGTCACCGCAGGCCTCCCCCGCAAGCCGGGGATGAGCCGCGACGACCTGATCGAAGTCAACTCCAAGATCATGACCTCGGTTGCCGAGGGGATCAAGCAGTATGCCCCCAATGCCTTTGTCATCGTCATTTCCAACCCGCTCGACGCCATGGTCACCCTCTGCCAGAAGATCACCGGATTCCCCTACAACCGCGTCATCGGCCAGGCCGGCGTGCTCGACTCGGCCCGTTTCGAAGCGTTCATTGCCTGGGAGCTGGGCGTCTCAGTCAAGGATGTAACCGCCATGACCCTCGGTGGTCACGGCGACGACATGGTGCCGCTGGTCCGTTACGCCAGCGTCAAGGGGATCCCGGTCATGGAGATTCTTGAGAACAAGTACAAGAGCAAGGAAAAGGCGAAGGAGGTCATGGAGGCCATGGTCAAGCGGACCCGCGGCGCAGGCGGCGAAGTCGTCGCCCTCTTGAAGACCGGCTCCGCCTTCTACTCCCCCGCTTCCTCCGCCATCGCCATGGCCGAGGCGATCCTCAAGGATTCGAAGCGCGTCCTCCCCACCTGCGCCTACCTGAACGGCGAATTCGGCGTGAAGGGTTACTACGT
>JAMPXD010000258.1 GCA_023701365.1 Geobacteraceae bacterium | reverse complement strand
CTCGTCATCCGCGACGGCAGGCCGCGGGAGATCCAGGGGGAAGAGGTCGTGCCGGGCGACCTGCTGCTGCTCAGGCCCGGAAGCTACGTCGCCGCCGACTGCCGGATCGTCGAGTCCCATTACCTGACCATCGACGAATCGGCCCTGACCGGGGAGAGCATGCCGGTCGTCAAGGACCCGGCGCCGCTCGCCAGATCGGACGTACCACTCGCCGACAGGATCAACATGGCGTACATGGGAACCCTGGTGACCGGGGGGCAGGGGCTGGCGATCACTGTCGGTACCGGGAAATTTACCGAGATCGGCAGGGTCCAGGCCCTGATCGGCGCGGCAACGGCCCCGAAGACGCCGATGGAGAAGCAGCTGGACAGGCTCGGCAACCAGCTGGTCCTGATCAGCGGCGGGGTATGCGGCATCGTCTTCCTGGTGGGGCTCGCCCGCGGCTACGGGGTCCTCCAGATGCTCAGAAGCTCCATATCGCTGGCCGTGGCCGCCATTCCGGAGGGGCTCCCGACCGTTGCCACCACGATCCTCGCCCTCGGCATCCGGGACATGAAGAGGCACAAGGTCCTGATCCGCCGCCTCGATGCGGTGGAAACACTCGGTTGCGTCCAGACCATCTGCCTGGACAAGACCGGCACCCTGACCTTCAACAGGATGTCGGTAGTGGCCATCAATGCCGGGATGAGGCAAATAGAGGTGAGAAACGGCCTCTTTACCGCCGGGGCGGAGGTGATCGCTCCCCACGCCTGCGAGGAACTGCTGCGCCTGCTCCAGGTCTGCGTGCTCTGCAACGAAACCGTGGTGGAGCCGGGCAGTGGCGAGTGCCTGCTCAGGGGTTCTTCCACGGAGAACGCCCTGGTCCATCTCGCCATAACCTCCGGGATCGACGTCAACGGGCTCAGGGAGCAGTATCCTCTGCTGAAGATAACCCACCGCTCCGAAAGCCGCAACTTCATGGTCACCATGCACGGCATCGGCACGCCGGCGCCGCTTTCCCCCGCGCCGGAAGAAAACGGCGGCGGCCGGTCCAGGCTGATCGCCGTCAAGGGGAGCCCCCCGGAAGTGCTCGCCATGTGCAGCTGGCATCTGAAGGACGGAGAGCAACTCCCTCTGACCGATGAAGACCGGCTCGCCATTGAGCTCGCCAATGAGCGGATGGCGGGAGAATCACTGCGGGTCCTCGGTGCCGCCTGCTATCTGTACGCCGGGGAAATCGGGGAGGAAGGGGAGCACGGCCTGACCTGGCTCGGCCTGACCGGCATGGCGGACCCGGTCAAGCCGGGGGTAAAGGAGTTGATCGGGACCTTCCACCGGGCCGGCATCGACGCGCTGATGATTACCGGCGACCAGGTCCCGACCGCCTACGCCATCGGCAAAGAGCTGAACCTGAGCAGGGAGATACCGCTCGAGATCTTCGACTCCACCCATCTTCAGGAAATGGACCCCGACCTCCTGGCAGCCTTCGCCAGACGGGTCCATGTCTTCGCCCGGGTCAGTCCGGCCCAGAAGCTCCAGATCGTCCAGGCCCTCCAGAAGGGGGGGCGGGTCGTCGCCATGACCGGGGACGGCATCAACGACAGCCCCGCCCTCAAGGCGGCGGACATCGGCATCGCCATGGGAACCGCCGGCACCGACGTGGCGCGCGAGGTTGCCGACGTCGTCCTGGAAGACGACAACCTGGAGACCATGATCATCGCCATCAGCCACGGCAGGACCATCTACGGCAACATCCGGAAGTCGGTCCGCTTCCTCCTCGCCACCAACCTCTCCGAGATCATGGTGATGTTCACCGCCATCGCCGCGGGGATGGGGCAGCCCTTGAACGCGATGCAGCTCCTCTGGATCAATCTACTTTCCGACATCTTCCCCGGCCTCGCCCTTGCCCTGGAGTCGCCGGAGCCGGACGTGCTGAACCGCCCGCCGCGTGATCCGCAGGAGGCGATCATCAGCAACGCGGACCTGCGAAGAATCTCCCTGGAAGGGGGGGTCATCACCGCCGGCGCCATGGGGGCCTACGGCTACGGACTGCTGCGCTACGGCATGGGGCCGCGCGCCGGCGGCCTCGCCTTCATGAGCCTTACCTCGGCGCAACTCCTCCATGCCCTCAGTTGCCGTTCGGAGACGGTCACCATGTACGACAGCGCGCGACTTCCTCCAAACCGCTATCTCAGCTGGGCTCTCGGGGGCTCCTTCGCCCTGCAGGCGCTTACTCTGGCGGTGCCGGGCCTGCGCCGGTTTCTCGGCGTCACACCCGTTACCCTGATGGATGGGCTGGTCATCGGCGGGAGCGCCGTACTCCCCCTTGTCGTCAACGAGGCGACCAAACAGCAAAGGAACTCTCCATGAAAAAGGACTTCATGTTCACCTCCGAGTCGGTGACCGAGGGGCATCCGGACAAGTTGTGCGACCAGATCAGCGATGCCATCGTCGACCGGTTTCTCCAGCACGACCCCTGTGCCCGCATCATCGCGGAATGCGCGGTGGCCAATGCCATCGTCTTCATCGCCGCCCGTTTCGCGTCGAGCGCCACCGTTGACTTCCCGAACATCGCCCGGCAGGTGATAGCCATGGCGGGTTATGACCAGCGCACCTTCAACAGCAAGACGTGCAGCATCGTCACGAGTCTCACGGAAGTTCCCTCAGACGAAGAGTGCCTGTTCCCGGAAAAGGAGCTGTCGGACGAGGAAATCGAGAGGGTCCCGGTGCGGGACCAGGTGACGGTCTTCGGCTTTGCCTGCAACCAGACTCCCGCCTTCATGCCTCTCCCCATCTGGCTGGCGCACCGCCTCGCGCGGCGGCTTACATCGGTCAGGCTGCAGAAGATCCTCCCCTACCTCGCCCCCGACGGCAAGACCCAGGCGGGAATCGAGTACCGGGACGGTCTCCCTTCCCGCATCCACAGCATCACCGTCATTGCCAGCCAGAACCAGTCGGGAGAGCCCGATTTCGGGAGGCTCCGGGCGGAGATCCGGGAAGCCGTGATCAATCAGGTGTTTACCGATGAGGCAATCAAACCCGACGCCCGGACCCAGATTTTCATCAACCCCGACGGCCCCTTCATCGTCGGCGGGCCGTCCATCCATTCCGGGTTGACGGGACGCAAGAACGCGATAGACATGTATGGCGAGTACGCCCGGCAGAGCGGGGCGGCCCTGAGCGGCAAGGACCCGCTCCGGATCGACCGGGTCGGCGCCTATGCCGCCCGCTATGCGGCCAAGAACATCGTCGCGGCGGGGTTGGCCAGCGAATGCGAAATCCAGCTGAGCTACACCATCGGCCAATCCCGTCCCGTCAGTGTCCAGGTGGAAACCTTCGGCACCGGCAGAATCCCTGATGAGGAGATTGCAGCGCTGGTTGAGCGGCATTTCGAATTCCGGCTGGCCGGAATTGTCCAGCAGTTCAAGCTCAGGCGGCTCCCCATGGCGGTCAAGGGGGGTTTTTACAGAAAGCTGGCAGCCTACGGTCATGTGGGAAGAATGGATATCGGCCTGCCCTGGGAAGTAACCGATAAGATCCAGCTGCTCAGGGACCGCGCAGCCTCATAACTTTACCTGATTAGCAATGATCTTCAGCTAAACATCCGTAGGGTGGATTAAGCGAAGCGAATCCACCAAAGACTTGTGGATACGGAGCAAAACCCGCTCCTTTATCCACCCTACTTGAAGCGAGCTGAAGATTGTCGTTAATCGGCTAACTTTATAACATATTACCGGAAATAGAGGAGACTCGTAATGAATGCAGAGACCGATGCGAAAACCGTAACCCACGGGGAGGGAATGGGCGAGGCGGGGGTCACCGTCAAGGAGGGGATCATCAACACCATCATCAGTATCCAGCAT
>JAMPXD010000056.1 GCA_023701365.1 Geobacteraceae bacterium | reverse complement strand
TTTTGATATGGTGAAGGTGAACATAAGCTCAACAGGAACCGTTACTCTTATCAACAAACTTACCAATGCGGTCTTTTTTACCGGTTCCGTGAGCAATTTCATGGAAGGGATTCTTGATACGACGAAGATTCCTCAGCCGCCTGTGGTTGTTATCATAAGCCCACCTTCACCCACGGTAACAACAAACGGTACAGTACCCTTTGTAGCTTCTGTCTTCTACACTTCCAACACGCAGGTTACCTGGAGCGTAGTTGAGGGAAATGCCGGGGGGACGATCAATTCAGCAGGTGTCTATACCGCGCCAGCAACGGCGGGAGGGGGGCCATATCACGTAAAAGCAACGAGTGTCGCAGATTCGACAAAGTCTGATACTTCTACGGTAACGGTAAATGGGCTTGTGGGCGTGACAATAAGTCCAAGTCCGACGACCGTAACCGTAAATGGGACAAAAAACTTCTCGGCCACCGTGACCGGCACCAGCAACACCCAGGTCGTTTGGAGCGTGGTTGAGGCGGGCGGGGGAACGATCAGTCAGTCCGGTGTCTATACCGCTCCGGCAACGGTAGGGACATATCACGTCAAGGCGGTGAGTTTGGCTGATCCGACAAAGAGCTCGATGGTGACGGTAACGGTGACTCCTGCGCCCCAGCCTTTTCCCATAGGCACCTGGGTTGGGCCGAATGGGTCTACTTTCACAATCGACAATTTAGTGCAAACAGTGAATTCAAAAAAATATTATTCTGGTACTATCAGTTACTCATCATTTACAAATGGAGTAATAAGTGCTTCAGGCAGTGTTTTGCCAACTGGCAGCGGGTCGTCTATTACCGGGTACACAGATAGTTATGGCGAAACAACTATATCAGTAAATGGATTCGATGGCGATAGCATTGGAGGTAATGTGACCAGCTTTTACGCCAACTTGACGAAGCTGGATGACTCTACTCTGAAAGGTACTCTAATTATTGTGGCTAGCAAGGTTGGAGCGTCGCTAACTATGGCAAATGCTAATTTCGACAAGCAATAACATCTCAGTACTTTATTATGAATATTATGAATAAATTATACATTGCATTTTGTATGGTTTTGTTGTCGGGATGCATACCTCCGCAACAATGGTCTTGGAAGAAACCTGGTGGAACTGTTGAAGAATTCAATAGTGTCAGATACACCTGTTTGCAAGAGTCTCAACAGCAAGTCTCCCACTCACGAAATGACGCTGTAAGTGGAGTTTCATCCTCTCATTCAATCACTAATGAAAATCTATTTCAGGCATGTATGAATGCTAAAGGATGGTTTTATCAACGAGTTGTAGCTGAGAATACTCCTATAAAATCTAAAAAAGCAAAACAAGCACCTGTAGCAAGTCCTGATACAAAATCCGATGAAGAAATTTCAGAACAGTCAGAAGGTAGGCAGCCTGCTACTAAATCGGTTGCTGACAAACCAAAGGGGCGTATTGAATCACAGGAAACTGCCCCTGCCTCACCACTAACTTTAACTGTCGGTAGTAAAGCCAATCTTAGGAAAAGTCCTTCTACAAAAGCTGTAGTTGTAAAAACATTGCGTGAAGGGGAAGAAGTCAAAGTGATAAAGCAAAAGGATAACTGGTTCCAGGTTCAACTTGCTAATGGTGAGGTCGGATGGTGTCACAAAAGCGTTCTCACTGAGTCAAAATAATTTATCTTTCGCAATTCAGATTTATCGACAGGGAGGAAAGGATCATGAGAAAAAAGCTTGTTGCAGTTATCGCTGTGCTATTCTGTATATCTTTAACCGGCTGTGGTGCAGCACTTAATGGTAGCCTGCAAAGGGATACCTTGAGAGTCACAAAAAGCGGTTATGCACCCGAGCAAGTAGTTATATCTGAAGTCAACGTTGGGATTTACGATGTTGATTGGGTTGCTGAAACCCCAGATGGTAAAAAATACAGGTGCAACGAATCTACATCCAGAACTGATGCAAATTGTGTTGAGAAAAAAACTATTAAGCCAGCCGCAAATGGCAATAAAAAGTAAATGAAGCAAAAATATAATTGAGGTCAATTGTGTTTAAGGATATCAGTGGCTCCTGGATGCAATATCTCGGGTTGTGGCGGCAGTGGCACATACTCAAGAAATCCGGCGTGCCTTGATTCTTGGGAGGAGGGAATATGACGAAGCTAAAAGGTTTTAATGCGCTAGTTCTGGTGATTTCAGTCATTTTTATCGCAGGTTGTGGAGGCACAGAGGGGAGTGGTAATGTGTCCAGTGCATCCAGCGACAAACTCTTAGTCTCAGGCACGGTATCACCTCCGGCAGGAGTATCCCCATCTTCTTTGACGGTGTTATCTCTCGGAGCAACTACTCCTGTATCTACGCAAGGAAACTATTCAGCAGAAGTTTACAAGGATGGTGTTGCCGTAGTTGCTGCCATGCCCACGGGCAAGGATTTCGGACTTATGAACGTCCTTGCAACCGATTCACAAGCAACAGGGGCGGTGGTAACAGCAGCGTCCAGTAATGGGGCTGTAAGCACATCGGCTGTCAAACTAGACGCTAAGTCAACCGCCGTGAGCCTTGTCTTCATTTCACCCTATTTCATTACTAACGACCCAACAGCAGCAAAGACCATACTACTCACAATCGAGAATGACCCCAAGGTGGCCTCTCTTGCCTCCGTTATTGAAAAAGTTTTTACTGCCAGTGATCCATGGGCTGACCCTGCATTACAGCAGGCACTTGTCGAAGCTGTGCAGAGTGTTGTCAATACGTTGGCTGCACAACAACAAACAGCTCCTGCTACGGCCATTAAGACCGTTTCCACAACTGCCAAGGTTCTCCAGTTGCCAAAGAAAAGCTCTCTGGGTTCGTTAATCGGCGCTCTATCCATTTCATCTGCGCCGTATTACGCAGATCAGGACTACACGGTTGTCAAGGCCGAAGCGTCGGGAACCGGTTATGGAATTTCTGTCGAGTCCAGAAATGTTGGGAGCATTGATTGGAATGCAGAAATAATGCGGCTCGATAGCGCACAATTTGCATCTTTTGTAGACTTCCAGACTAAGGCCTCCAACAACCGCAGTGTATATCAAGGTGAGAGAAGCACAGTGCTCGGCAGATTGAATGCCCCCGCAAAAAGCCTCTTTCGTTATGCCGACATCATAGGCCTTGCCTATGATTATGCATTTACGGATTCTTTCGGCGAAAGGCCTTTGAAGCAAGTTCCTATTTCGTCGACTGAGGATGGGGTTTATCTGGTCAGATCGTATAGTGGCGCACCGGGCATTGTGATAGACCCAGACGAAGTACCGTTCATTGTGACCCAGGTGCCGAATGGCTCATTGATGCACTGGTCTTCTCTGGCGACGAACGTCGTTATGGTTGCACTCGATACTACAAGCATTTTCCTGGATATCAAGAATTCTTCGGTTGAAACAATCGTCAATGCGGGTATGGATGCCTTCCAGCAGGAGGCAAGCCTTGTCAGCAACCCGACTGTTGATGACATCATGTCGATTACAGTGAGTGTCACTAAGGCAATGGTGGAAGCCGGTTCGCAATCTGCGCTCAAACAAGGCTTCACTAACATGTTTAAGAAAGCAGGACAAAAAGTTATATCATTCGTAGACTTGCCAGATAAAATAAGCAACATCGGCAAAGTAGCCGACCGTATACTGCAAATGTATACATCAGCAACACCCATGGAAACGGCATTGGTAGTCGTTGGCAATCCCTTCTCGGCAGTTCAGCCGTCCACCTACACCATTTCCGGCAAAGTAACATCAAATGGTGTTGGTTTATCAGGGGTAACAGTTACCTTGAGTGGGACAGCTTCTAATTCCACGGTAACAGATGCAAATGGTAGTTATGTTTTTCCCAACTCAACCAATGGTACTTATTCCATAACTGCCGCAAAGGCCGGTTACAATTTCACACCTTCCAGTATCGACAGCGTGACGGTCAATGGAGCCGATGTAATTAACCAGAATTTCAGTGCTATTGAGACACAAGGAACTTATTCTATAAGTGGGACGATCCATTCGGGAAGTAATGCTGGCCCAGCGTTGTCCGGAGCAACCGTCTCGATTGCCGGCAAAATAGCCACTACCAACAGCACTGGGACGTTCTCCATAACCGGAATCCCCTCTGGAACCTATGCATTTTCCGTCTCCAAGTCTGGTTATGATACTTATACCAATCCTGCATACTATATTGGCTCTAACCAAGCCAACCTGAACTTCTATCTGACGCTACCAACATCATCATCAAGATTTGTTGTTAGCGGAGCCTGCGTGACGGATAAAAATACTGGCCTCATGTGGCCCAAGGACAGCAATTTCCCAACATCTGGATCATGGGATTATGCTACATATTATACCGGTGCTTTAAGCTTGTGTGGATATACGGACTGGCGCTTGCCTAGTAAAGCGGAACTATTGAGCTTAGTTAGTGGCGCAGGTACTCATCCTGCTCAATGGTTGAATACACAGGGTTTCACCAGCGTACAAGCTGATTCTTATTGGTCCTACGATATATACAGAGCAGACTACCCAGATACCCATATGTTAGTGGATATGAGCAATGGTAGCGTATGGCCTGTTTGGAAAGACAATATTCATTATGTATGGGCAGTTCGTTGAGAACTATGTCTTTTCTGGGAGCTGCCATTGTAGATATGGCTATCAAGGGTTCGTTTAACACTAACATAATCTCAAGAGTTAATTCCCGTTTATTGCGAATCATAAAACCCCGTCCTATGGGCGGGGTCAGAGTCTTTCGGCTCTGCCTTTAGAATGAGATTTTTTTTGCATCAACTGGCATAGTTGGCATTTAGCAAGATGTCGCGATATAGAAGGTTTTGGTGTAACTGCTGCGAATATTTTGTGGTGTAACAAACCACCTATGCCGCGTAGCCCCCTTCCAGGGGGCAGACCAAAGCCCCGTCCTCTGGGCGGGGATTAAGCGCCGTTTACTTAATGCTCAGTGGAGGAACATGATGAGAAGTATAGTCTTAGTGAAGCTCAGTGTTGTCCGGTTAGGTCCTTGCATGGTTCTTTGAGAATATAAAATGTTGGAAAATCAACGTGATGCTGGAGGAACGGGCATAGGGTCTAGAAATACATTTTCACGCGGATTTAGCCTCGCAAAACTAACTTTTCAGGACCCCGCGCCCGCTTCATGACCGTCGATCAATTCCCACCGCTCGCCATCACCCCAAATCAGGTAGTCCCGTAGGTATGCCTGATATCCATATCTCTGGCAGGTGATCCCATTACGCGCTCCTCTCCACGGCAAAAGTGCGACGATAACTAAACCTATAAGGAAGCATAATCAATGGGATATGACGCGGCCGGGTCAATAATCCTTGACACGGGTGCCCGGAAAAGGTAATCTGACCCGGCTAAATTGTTGTATACAGTATACTGTTTTTCACCCGCAGCAAATTCCTTTCACACTCGCTAAAAATGCCGTTCCATCACTCTGTGGGGGTGCTCTTTTGACTTTCCAGGACTTGATCCTTTCGTTGCAGGGGTACTGGGCCAGACAGGGGTGCGTGATCCAGCAGCCCTATGACACCGAAAAGGGGGCCGGCACCTTCAACCCCGCCACCTTCCTGCGGGTCCTCGGGCCCGAGCCCTGGCACGTGGCCTACGTGGAGCCGTCCCGCCGCCCTACCGACGGCCGCTACGGGGAGAACCCGAACCGCCTCCAGCACTACTACCAGTTCCAGGTGATCATGAAGCCGTCACCGCTGAACATCCTCGACCTCTACCTGGATTCGCTCCGCTCCTTCGGCATCGACCCGAACCAGCACGACATCCGCTTCGTGGAGGACGACTGGGAGTCGCCGACCCTGGGGGCCTGGGGGCTCGGCTGGGAGGTCTGGCTGGACGGGATGGAGATCACCCAGTTCACCTATTTCCAGCAGGCGGGGGGGATCGACCTGAAGCCGGTCTCGGCGGAGATCACCTACGGCTGCGAGCGGATCGCCATGTACCTGCAGGGGGTGGACAACGTCTACGACCTGGAGTGGATCAAGGGGATCAGGTACGGCGACATCCACCACCGGAGCGAGGTGGAGTTCTCCACCTACAACTTCGAGGAGGCGGACGTGGAGATGCTCCTCACCCTGTTCAAGATGTACGAGAAGGAGTGCATCCGCCTGGTGGAGCGGGGGCTGGTCCTGCCCGCCTACGACTACGTGATGAAGTGCTCCCACACCTTCAACCTCCTCGACGCGCGGGGAGCGATCTCGGTGACCGAGCGGGCCTCCTACATCGGCAGGGTCAGGAACGTGGCCAGGCTCTGCGCCGAGGGGTACCTGAAGCTGCGGGAAAGCCTCGGTTTTCCGCTGCTGAAAGGAGGGAGCAAATAAAATGAGCAAGGAACTTTTTCTCGAAATAGGCACCGAGGAGATCCCCGCCGGCTTCCTCCCCAAGGCGATGGCCGACATGGCGGCCCTGATCGACAAGGAGCTGAAAGGCGCCCGGATCGGCTTCGGCGAGGTGAAGACCTTCGCCACCCCGCGCCGGCTCGCCCTGGTGATCAGGGAGGTGTCGGAGCGCCAGCCCGACGCCGACATACCAATAACCGGACCGCCTAAAAGTGTGGCCTTAAATTCACAGGAACTCTTGACCAATGCAGGATTAGGATTCTTTCGTAATCAAGGTCTAAATCTCCAAGAACTTAATATCGATACTAATACTAGTTGGTCGGATGTAGTTTTAGGACTTGGTCCAAATGTTCATCCCAAGTTTGTTTCCACTGAGAAGGGTGAATATCTAGCACTTGTCAAAAAGGAGACCGGCCAGCCGACCGCCGAGCTCCTGGCCGAGATCCTCCCCCGCCTGATCGGCAGCATCCCGTTCAAGAAGTCGATGCGCTGGGGGGACTTGGACGTCCGCTTCGCCCGGCCGATCCATTGGATCGTCGCGCTGTTCGACGGCATCGTGGTCCCCTTCGCCTTCGGCAACATCGAGAGCGGCAGCATCTCCCGCGGCCACCGCTTCATGGGGAACCAGCCGTTCCCGGTGCGGGACTTCGGCCACTACCTGGACGAGTGCGAGCGGCATTTCGTGATCCCCGACCAGGCGCGGCGCAAGGAGATCATCCTGCGGGAGATCGTCCGGATGGCGAAGACTGCCGGCGGGCATGTCCTCCCCGACGAGGAGCTCCTGGAGCAGGTCAGCTACCTGGTGGAGTACCCGAGCGCCGTGCACGGCACCTTCTCCGCCGATTTCCTGGAGGTCCCCCGCGAGGTGCTGATCACCTCGATGCGCTCCCACCAGCGCTATTTCTCCATCGTCGACGAAAACGACCGGCTCCTCCCCGGCTTCATCACCATCAACAACACCCTGACCGAAGACCCATCGGTGGTGGTCAAGGGGAACGAGCGGGTGCTGCGGGCCCGCCTCTCCGACGCCCGCTTCTTCTTCGAGGAGGATAAGAAGGTCCCCCTGGAGAAGCGGGTCGAGGCCCTCAAATTGGTGGTCTACCAGGCAAAGCTGGGGACCTCCTACGAGAAGATGGAGCGGTTCAAGGCCCTCGCCAGCGCGCTGGCCGACAGCCTCAACCCGGCGGTGCAGGCAAAGGTCGAGCGCGCCGCCTTCCTCTGCAAGGCGGACCTGGTGACCGGCATGGTCGGTGAGTTCCCCGAGGTGCAGGGGGTGATGGGACGGGAGTATGCCCTGCTCCAGGGTGAGGACGCCGAGGTGGCGGCCGCCATCGCCGATCACTACCTCCCCATCCAGGCCGGCGGCGAGCTCCCCGGCGGCGACATCGGCGCCTTCGTCTCCGTCGCCGACAAGCTGGACACCATCTGCGGCTGCTTCGGGGTAGGCCTCGTCCCGACCGGCTCGGCCGACCCTTACGCCCTGCGGCGGGCGGCCATCGGCATCATCTCCATCATCCTCGCCAAGGGCTACCGACTCTCCCTGGCAAAATACCTCGATGCCGCCCTCGACCTGCTGCGGGACAAGCTTACCCGGCCGCGGGCAGAGGTCTTTGCCGATGTCCAGGAGTTCTTCAAGGGGCGCCTGGTGAACCTCCTGTCCGGCGAGTTCCCCTCCGACGCCATCGATGCCGCCGTCTCCGCCGGCTTCGATGACCTGGTGGACGTCAAGGCCCGGATCGCGGCCCTGGCCGAATTCAAGAGCCGTCCCGACTTCGAGCCGTTGGCAGTGGCCTTCAAGCGAGTCTGCAACATCGTAAGAGAGCCGGTGGCGGCGGGTATCGACGAGCAGCTCTTCCAGGACGACGCCGAACGGGAGCTGTTCCGCGCCTACCGGAGCGTCGCCAGTACGGTCGCGGCAAAGGTCGCCGCTGCCGACTACCTGGCGGCCCTGACCGGGATCGCCACCCTCAGGGGGGGAGTGGACGACTTCTTCGACAAGGTCATGGTGATGGCCGAGGACGAACGGGTGCGCACCAACCGACTGGCCCTGCTACAGGAGATCAAGGGTCTCTTCAGGGGGATCGCGGATTTCGCGAAAATAGCCGCTTAGCCGAAAGGCAGGCGGCTTTTTTTATGTTTTAATCTGGCTAAAATGGCCTTGAGCAAGACTAAATGGCTTTTAATCAGGCTTAACGATTTTTGAATAACAGTAAAAAACGGTATCGAGAAAAGTACCAGAAGCTCTGAAGCAGATGGACTATTATCGATTCCGCCAAAACAGAGGAGGAGTGCAATGGCAGCGAAACATGTCTACTTCTTCGGCGCCGGCAAGGCCGAAGGAAACGCGGAGATGAAGAACCTTCTGGGTGGCAAGGGGGCCAACCTGGCGGAAATGACCAGCATCGGTCTGCCGGTCCCCGCCGGCTTCACCATCACCACCGAGGTCTGCACCGAGTTCTACCGGAACAACCGGAACTACCCGGAGGGGCTGAAGGCAGAGGTCGAGGCCAACATGAGAGGGGTCGAGGAGCTGATGGGTAAAAAGTTCGGCGACCCGAATAACCCGCTCCTCGTTTCGGTACGCTCCGGCGCCCGCGCCTCCATGCCCGGCATGATGGACACCATCCTCAATCTGGGGCTGAACGACGTCACCGTCCAGGGGATCATTGCCCAGAGCGGTGACGAGCGGTTCGCCTACGACGCCTACCGCCGCTTTGTCCAGATGTATTCCGACGTGGTGATGGGGATGGACAAGGATATCCTGGAGCATGCACTGGAAAGGAAGAAGGAGGAGAGGGGGGTCCATCTCGACACCGATCTCACCGCCGCCGACTGGAAGGAACTGGTCGGCATCTTCAAGGCGCGGGTCAGGGAGACCCTCGGCCAGGAGTTCCCGGAAGAGCCGCAGGAGCAGCTCTGGGGGGCGATCGGCGCGGTGTTCGGCTCCTGGATGAACCAGCGCGCCATCACCTACCGGAAGCTGAACAATATCCCCGCCGAGTGGGGGACCGCGGTCAACGTCCAGTCGATGGTGTTCGGCAACATGGGCAATGACTGCGCCACCGGGGTAGCCTTTACCCGCGACCCCTCCACCGGCCAGAACTATTTCTACGGCGAGTACCTGGTGAACGCTCAGGGAGAGGACGTGGTCGCCGGCATCCGCACCCCCCAGCCGATCAACAAGGCCAATGGCGACAGCCACCTCCCCTCCATGGAAGAGGTGATGCCGGAGTGCTACCAGCAGCTGGTGAAGATCCGCGGCATCTTGGAGCAGCACTACAAGGACATGCAGGACATCGAGTTCACCATCGAGAAGGGGAAGCTCTACATGCTCCAGACCAGGAACGGCAAGCGGACCGCCCCGGCCGCCATCAAGATCGCCGTTGACATGGAAAAGGAGGGACTGATCGACCAGAAGACCGCGGTGCTCAGGGTCGCCCCCTCCCAGCTCGACCAGCTCCTCCACCCCTCCCTCGACCCGAAGGCGCCCAAGAAGAAGATCGCCAAGGGCCTTCCCGCCTCCCCCGGCGCGGTTTCCGGCGAGGTGGTGTTCACCGCCGACGAGGCCGAGGCGGCCGCCAAGATCGGCCTCAAGGTGATCCTGGTCCGGATCGAGACGAGCCCAGAGGACATCCACGGCATGCACGCGGCCCAGGGGATCCTGACCGCCCGCGGCGGGATGACCTCGCACGCGGCGGTGGTCGCCCGCGGCATGGGGAAATGCTGCGTCGCCGGCTGCGGCGACATCAAGGTCGATTACGCCGCCGAGCAGTTCCAGGCCAACGGCGGGGTGGTGGTCAAGAAAGGGGACGTCATCACCCTGGACGGCTCCACCGGCGAGGTGATGCTCGGCCAGGTGCCGACCGTCCCCCCCCAGCTGACCGGCGATTTCGGCATCCTGATGGGGTGGGTGGACACCTTCCGCAAGATGGGGGTGCGCACCAACGCCGACACCCCCCACGACTCCAAGGTGGCCCGCGAGTTCGGCGCCGAGGGGATCGGCCTCTGCCGCACCGAGCACATGTTCTTCGACGCCGCCCGGATCGCGGCGGTGCGGGAGATGATCCTCGCCGAGGACGTGGAAGGGCGGCAGAAGGCTCTGGCCAAGATCCTGCCGATGCAGAAGGGTGACTTCACCGGCATCTTCCGCGAGATGAAGGGGCTGCCGGTCACCATCCGCCTGCTCGACCCGCCGCTGCACGAGTTCCTCCCCCAGGAGGAGAAGGACATCGAGGCCCTGGCGAAGACCATGGGGGTCACCACCCAGGAGCTGAAGAACAAGGTGGAGTTCCTCCACGAGTTCAACCCGATGCTCGGCCACCGCGGCTGCCGGCTCGGCCTCACCTATCCGGAGATCTACGACATGCAGGTGCGCGCCATCATGGAGGCGGCCTGCGAGCTGGTGAAGGACGAGGGATTCACCATCGTCCCCGAGATCATGATCCCGCTGGTGGCGGTGGTCGAGGAGCTGAAGCGGCTCAGGGAGAACGCCGTCAGGGTTTGCGAGGAGGTGATCGCCAGCTACGGGGTGAAGGTAGAATACCTGATCGGCACCATGATCGAGCTGCCGCGGGCGGCCCTCACCGCCGACGAGATCGCCAAGGAGGCGGACTTCTTCTCGTTCGGCACCAACGACCTGACCCAGACCACCTTCGGCCTCTCCCGCGACGACGCCGGCAAGTTCCTCCCCTTCTACGTGGAGGAGGGGCTCCTGCCGGAAGACCCGTTCGTCAGCCTCGACCAGAACGGGGTGGGGCTCCTGGTCAAGATGGGGTGCGAGAAGGGGCGTTCCACCCGGCCGAAGATCAAGCTCGGCATCTGCGGCGAGCATGGCGGCGATCCCGCCTCGGTCATCTTCTGCCACAAGATCGGCCTCGATTACGTCTCCTGCTCACCGTTCCGGGTGCCGATCGCCCGGCTGGCCGCGGCCCACGCGGCGCTGGGGGAGGCCGCCGACCTGACCAAGTAAAGAAAACGGTTTTCCGTTGCAGCATTCATGAAAAAGGGCGGCCCCCACAAGGGTCGCCCTTTTTCATGCCGGCAGGGACTGACTGTAATTCCCCTTTGACATGCATATGTTATCGTAATATATTCCGCCATGATTACGTGACGTTGATGTCCTCTGGTTAACTTACGACGAGGCGCGATCGCTGGAAGCGGGTCCCGAGATCGCTAACAAAAGGAGGAGAATGCAATGAAAGGCTTTAAGAGATTGATCCTTTTGACAGGCATGGCACTGCTAATGGCCGGGTACGCCCATGACAAGGGTTATGGACAGCTGAGAGATTCCCAGGACGGTCCTCCTCCCGAGGCATTCAAGGCATGCGCAGGGAAGTCCGCCGGAAGTCCAGCCCAGCTTGTGGGTCCCCTGGGCGAAACAGTAACCGGAATTTGCGAAGAGAGGGGGGGCAACCTTGTGCTCCGCCCGCACAGCACGAAAAGCAGGCCCGGCGCTAAACGCAATGGCCCTCCACCCGAGGCTTACAAGGCATGTGAGGGGAAAGCCGCCGGCACTCATGCTCAGATGAAAGGTCCACGCGGAGAAACAGTGACGGGTGTCTGCGAGGCATTGGATGGGGTGCTGGCGCTTCGCCCTGACCAGCCACCGAAGTAAATCAAGTGGGGATTCGGGGGGGCGATGAGCGGTTCACGAAATTCGGGAAATCGGCTTGACACCCTGCCGTGAAAGGTGTAAATAGGGTGCGGCGGTAACCCCGCAATTGACGAAATGCAGCACTGACAGGGGAGGGAATCGGCATGGCAAAGGGTGTGGTGAAGTGGTTCAACGATGCCAAGGGGTTCGGGTTCATCGAGCAGGAGAACGGCCAGGACGTGTTCGTCCATTTTTCCTCCATCAGCGGGGAGGGATTCAAGTCGCTGGCTGAGGGACAGGCGGTCACCTTCGACGTCATCCAGGGGGCCAAGGGTCCCCAAGCTACCAACGTAGCCAGGGTGTAAACTGCACGGCTTAGATTATCGGCCCCGGAACTATCCGGGGCCTTTTCCATTTAAGGAGGTACACCATGCGGCGGATCATGGCAATCCTTCTTCTCTCTTTCCTGATGGCTGGCTGCGCGGGGGATAAGGGGAAGGAGCTGTTCGAAACGGCCCAGTTCGAGGAGAAGCAGCACAACCTGGAGCATGCCGAAAAACTCTACCGGGAGATCATCGAGAAGCACCCCGGCAGCGACTACGCAAAAATGGCGGAAAAGCGGCTGGCTGAAATGGGCAAGTCAAGGTAGGCGCCATCTGTGGTTAATTGCCGCTTTTGGTTTTATAGATGGAGATACGATGACCGCAAAGAACATGGACCGCTACGTGACATTCAAGGGGATCGACGGCGACGGCAACGCCAGGCGTCTGGTGGCGATGCTGCGCCGTCATATCGACGACCCGGCGCTGGCCAACCCGTTCTGGGAAAGGTTCAAGGAGAAGCTGGCCCAGTGCGCCCCCGGTGCGAACAGCCAAGGCCGACAGCTTGACGAACTATTCCTTGTCCATTCCTACATCAACAACATCCGCGAGCTGTTCGAGGACCAGGATGACCGGGAGGCGCTCGCCTTGCTGCAGCAGGTTGAGGTGGAGTCGTGCTGACCACGCTGAATGCAGCACCTCAGAGATTTTCTTGACAGGACAGGGTGATATGGGTAATTTGAGAGGCGTTTAATGGGGGTGGGGATGAGCGCAAGGATTCGAATCGAAAGCCGCTTTTGCCGGGATGTTGCCGGTGGGGCGGTTTTTTTGTTTCGGGTCAGTCGGGATGTGCCCGGAACTCTTTTTCGATCGCACCTACGCCGATCTTGAGCAGAGAATCACCTTTTTGCCGCTCTACAGCGTCTTTGCGGCTGCCGGTGGGCAGGTAAGTTACTCTTATGTTTTTTACGCGATGATTTGCTTAATATTTTCATGTGCACTGACTAAATGTTCCATTTGGGTAGATCACCGGTTCACGCGCGCGCGCGTGAACCGGTCAATTACGAGTTGGTGAGATTATGGAAACAAGAATGACCAAAATTATATTTTATTCATTTTTCTTGATTATGTGCGTCATTATCCCTGCGTGCGGGTTCCACATGGAATTCCCTCATAGTGGCAAGGTAACCGATGCCGAAACGGGCAAACCACTGGGCAATGCCTCTGTTACACTCAGCATTTCTTATGACTGTCCATACCCTCCTGCAGGTATTAGTGGAACGTTGGCCACCGAGGAAACTCTTACAGATGAAAAAGGTAATTATAGCTTTCCTTTCCATTATTACTCTTTGCAGCCTTTATGTTGGACAAACAAAGTCTTTACATTTATTAAGCCGGGCTATTTCCCTAGCAATGATCCAAAACTAACTGAAATGACATATTTTATCGACTTCCTCTACTATCAAGGCAGCTTTCATGGGGAAGAATTTCCTGTCCTTGAATTTCCATCAAGCGAATCAAAAAACTATAAAGCCGCAATCGACAAAATGAAGAATGCGGAACTTGTCCCTATGGGTGAAAAAGGTGTTTTCCTGAGCACTAAGAGCAAAAAACTTTGCAAAATTTACAAAAGACACGGCATGGTGATGGTATATGACGAGGATGCCGGAGAATGGCTGACATTAGACGGGAGAGGGCACCCTCTTAAGGTTCATTGCTCAAAATTACCTAAATGGGACTTTTTTAGTTCTCACGAGCTGGAGGCATGGCCTATTTATGCGAACAAAGATGTAATTTATTATTCAACAGATGAAAATCCTATGATAGTTGGGATGCAATATAAATCAGGGGAAGTAAAATATATAAAATCTGAGTATGGGGATATATCGGCTTTAAGTGGCTTTGTTTGGCATTTTTTTACTATTGAAACTAATGGCTCTAAGCTATGCCTTTATGGCCAATTAAAGCCGACTGAAAAAGGATACGGTTTTCTAAAGTATTTGTCTTGGGAAGACTTACCAAAATCAAATGACGGTGATAGTCTGTCAGGGGCAAAGTTTAAGTTTCTTGCACCAATTCCAGTTTTGCAAGGAGTAACGCCGATTGAGGATGGTGTGCTGTTTATCGTTGCCACAAAAACTACATGGCGTTTTTATGCTTACGTGCGTGGCGATATAAGGGAATTGCCTATTTGTTTTCCATCGGACAAAGAAATTACTGCCTTTGCAACATCGACAAATATAAACGGACTCTATATAGCTTTTAAGAGTGACGGAATAAGAAAATATATTTTTAAGGAAAAGACGATAGTGGAGGATGAATCGTTCCGAAAGAACTCTTTTTCTATATTAAATGGCGATGCAAAATCTCTTGCGGTTGCTCAAACAATAAATAACGCTGCACTTTACGCTGTAACGGGAGACAATTTAATTTATCGCTTTTCCATCGAAGGCTACCCGGATTATCTGGTAAAAATGAAAAATCCGAACTGATTTGATATTAAGCAGAAAATCCAAAGAGGTCCCAACAGGCCAGTGGACCTGAGCGCCAATAAACCGGCGACAGGTCACCGCCCGACCGTTATCGCCAATGAAACAGAAATTGACATATGCACCAAAAATGGTACAATAGGTTGTTCAAATGGTTGATATTTCGTTTGTCTTGAAAGTTGTGTTTTACCGCTCGGAAGCCGGCAATGAGCCGGTCAGAGAGTGGTTGAAAGAACTGCCTCGCGACGACAAGCGGCAAATTGGCGAGGACATCAAGACCGCGCAACTCGGCTGGCCTCTGGGGATGCCGCTCATCAGAAAAATCGAAAAGGACCTATGGGAAGTCAGGACCAGACTGGCAGATGGCATAGCGCGAGTCTTCTTTACGGTTGACGGCGATTACATGATCTTGTTGCACGGCTTTATCAAAAAATCACAGAAGACTCCGCAAAACTAACTCAAGACGGCATCGACACGTCTTGGCAATTACAAGAGAGGCATAAGATGAAAAACAGACACATTGGCACCAGCTTTGATGATTTCTTGGATGAAGAAGGCCTGAGGGCTGATGCAGAGGCCACGGCCATTAAACGAGTGATCGCATACCAGATCGAACTGGAAATGAAGCAGGCAAATCTGTCAAAAACCGCAATGGCTGAAAGGATGCACACAAGCCGTACCGCATTGGACAGACTTCTTGATCCCTCCAATGTGTCAGTTACCCTTCAGACCCTCGAAAGAGCTGCCCTCGCCCTGGGGAAAAGCCTGAAAATAGAGCTGGCATAACCATCGGCGACAGCAGATTTCGCATAACAACTCGCTAAGCACGTACTGGATAAAGCCCCGCTGGTTGGCTTGTCCGTTCCGTCCGGGAGATCTACGATTTTAAGGGCAATCTCAAGGCAGGGACGCTTGGCGGAAAAGTCGTAGAGAAAGATGTCCAATATGAAAAGAGACCTGCACCATACATCTGATGCGGATGCGGCGCTGGTTGCCTCCTGGCGGCGCGGCGAGCTTGCCGCGTTCGAGGCGCTGGTGGGCAAATACCAGAAGCGGATGCTCAATATCGCCTTCCGGATCACCGGCGATTACGAGGACGCCTGCGAGCTGGTGCAGGACGCCTTTGTCGCCGCCTACCGGGGGATCGATGCCTTTCGCGGCGCGGCCCGCTTCTCCACCTGGCTGACCAGCATCACCGTCAACCTGTCGCGCAACCGCCTTCAGCAGGGGCGGGCCAAGAGGAAAAACGAGGCGTATTCCCTCGACGGGCCGCCGGGGGGAGATTGCGGGCGCGCCCATGAGCGGCCGGCGGCTGTCCCGTCCTCCCTGGAACGGCTGGAGCGGCTTACCCTGCACGAGCAGCTGCAGGAGTGCATCAGGGCGCTCGCTACGGAGTTCCGGGAGACGATCGTGCTCCGGGACCTGCAGGATTTTTCCTACGATGAGATCTGCGCCATCCTCAAGGTCCGGGAAGGAACGGTGAAGTCCCGGCTGTTCCGGGCGCGGGAGATGGTGAAGGATTGCCTGAAACGGGCGGTGGGAGAGCCATGATGGAGCATGCGGAGATTCGCCGGAAGCTTTCGGCCTATCTGGACAACGCCGTCAGCGGCGAGGAGAAGGAAGAGGTCAAGAGGCACCTCGGTAGGTGCGGCAACTGCCGCGCGGCGCTCGCTGACCTGGAGATGACGATTGGGCGCCTCAGGAGCCTCCCCCAGGTCGAGCCGCCTCCCTGGCTTGCCGGGAAGATCATGGCGAAGGTGCGGGAGGCGGCCGCGCCGAAACGCGGTCTCTGGCAGCGGCTCTTCTTCCCGCTCCATGTCAAGCTGCCGCTTGCGGCGCTCGCCCTGCTCTTTATCTGCGTCGCCGGCTATTACCTCGCCCGGACGGTCAGCCCGGAGCTGCCGCTGACCGCGCCTCCCCCCGTAGCGAGAGAAGAAGCCCCCGCGCCGGCAACCGCGCCGCCGCAGCCTTCCGCACCGCAGACCTCCCTCCCCGAAGCTCCCGCTCCGCTGCCCCCCGCTGCGCCAGGCTCGCCTGCTGCCGTGCCTCAGCAGAAGATGGAGGCGCCAGCCACCGCTCCACTCCCGTCTCCTGCCCAGGCCCCGACCCCGGCCATGCCGGCAAAGCCGATGCCGCCACCTGAGCTCCAGTCGGCAGACGAGGAGATAGGGGTGGGGAGAGAGGCGCTACGTCCCCTCGGAAGGGAGGAGAAGGGGGTGTCTCGCGGGATGATGCAACAGAAAAAGGCTGCAGAAGACGAGGCGCTGCCGGCAGGCAAGGCGGAGGTTACCCTCAGGGTGAGCGATCCCGCCACTGCCGCCGAGACAATCGAGCAGGCGGTCACCCGCCACGGCGGCAGGATCAGCGGCCAGGCCTACAGCGGCGAGAGCCATCTCCTCTTCATAAGGATCGAGGCGCAGAGGCTGCCGGGGCTACTCGACCGGCTCGGCCGGATCGGCACCGTGCTGGAACGGCCGCCGCTGTCCGCAGGTGCGGATGGAACGGTGGAGCTGGCCATCAGGTGGTAGCCGCTACTGTCCTGCTGCCGGTCACTGGAGGCACTGGAATACCCCCATGCACCAGAGGCAGGCACCGCACGGGACTTCCTTGATGTGGCAGTCCTGCTCGAATGCCTCGGTCTGCACGTAGTCGCAGGGGGCGAGACCGCAACTGGAACAGTCCGGGTAGTCGTAGCCGAGCACGTTTTCCCGGAACGAGCGGTAGGCCGGGCCGTTCCAGATGTTGAGGATGCCCTCCCGTTCCAGGTTGCCGAACACCTTGGGGTACACCTGCTGGCTCCAGCCGCTCGCAAAACAGCGGTAGCTGTGCCAGAGGAAATAGCAGGGGGAGACGTTCCCCTCCCAGGAGACGAAGGCGCCCCCCTCCTCGACGAAGCTGCAGCGGCGCTTCTCCCGCAGGGCGACCTCGGGGAGCCGCAGCTCGAGCCCCGTTTCCCGGGCGACCTCCCCGGCCTCGGCGAATACCGCTGCGACCTCCTCCAGTCTGTGGTAATCGATCCGGAGCAGCTTCTTCATGTCGATGAAGAGATCGCTCCGCTCCGCTTCCCCCTTCATCGCCTCCACCAGCTCGACGATCCGCTGCTCTTCCGGATTCCTGCTGTATTTCCAGCGCGCCTCGAAGTAGCGGCAGAGGTCCAGCCCCTGCCGTGCCGCCTCCTCCCTGTATCTGCCGAACAGGGCGACCGCCTCGGCGGTGCAGGTGTCGTAGGCGGCCTCGGCCGCATGCTGCTCGTCGTACGGCAGGACATGGGTGACGATGGCAAAGGAGGCCCCCTGCCCGGCGGCCCAGCGGAGCGCTGCGGGGAGCTCCCCAAGGTTGCTCCGCATCGCCACGAACTCGATCCCCACCCGCAGCTGCGGCCTGTTGCAGCGATCCTTGGCAGCGGCGAGGGCGGCGAAGGCGTGCTCGATGTCGGGCAGGTCCCCCCCCTCCCGGACCTTGCGGAACGTTGCGGACGATGCCGCATCGATGGAGAGGCAGATCCGGTCGAGCCCCCCCAACTTCGACAGTAAAAAGGGGTTAAGTATCTAATAATAAACGAAAGTGTTTTTCACACGACCCCCTTTTTTACACTACAACCTACTCAGCTCCCCCTACTGCCGGCACACCCAATTTGTGCAGTATCTCCTTCTGCTCTGGTGTCGGACGTGTCGGCACTTTGCTGGTCTTCCCGCCACTCACCATCTCCACCATCTTGATTTGCCGCAACTGTCGGATCGCCGTCGGAACCGA
>JAMPXD010000055.1 GCA_023701365.1 Geobacteraceae bacterium | reverse complement strand
CGATGCAGGCCAGGGTCTCGGAGAAGAGGATCGTGTGGTCCTGTAGGGGCGATCCTTGTGATCGCCCTTCTGCCTGGGCGAATACAAGATTCGCCCCTACGGGTTCTCCGGCGATCGTCACCTTGGCGATCCCCTCGGCGTGGCCGAGGGCGGTCTCCAGGGAGTCGGCCAGGCGCCGCTCGATCCCCTCCTTGACGATCAGCCGGTCGATGACGATGTCGATGTCGTGCTTCCTGTTCTTGTCGAGGGTGATCTCCTCGGCGAGCTCAAACGGCGCCCCGTCGATGATCACCCGGACGAAGCCGTCCTTGCGGAGCTGGTTCAGCTCCTTCCTGTACTCCCCCTTGCGCCCCCGCACCATCGGCGAGAGCAGGGTGAGCCGGCTCCCCGGCGGCAGGGCCATGATCTGGTCCACCATCTGGGACACGGTCTGGGCGGCGATCTCCTTGCCGCACTGGTAGCAGGACGGACGGCCTACCCGGGCGAACAGGAGCCGCAGGTAGTCGTAGATCTCGGTCACCGTGCCGACCGTGGAGCGGGGGTTCTTGCTGGTGGTCTTCTGCTCGATGGAGATCGCCGGGGAGAGCCCCTCGATCGACTCCACGTCCGGCTTCTCCATCTGCTCCAGGAACTGGCGGGCGTAGGCGGAGAGCGACTCCACGTAGCGGCGCTGGCCCTCGGCGTAGATGGTGTCGAAGGCAAGCGTGGATTTGCCCGAGCCGGAGATGCCGGTGATAACCACCAGCCTGTCCCTGGGGATCTCCACGTCGATGCACTTGAGGTTGTGCTCGCAGGCACCCTTGATGATGATCTTGTCGATTGCCATGACGCTCCACTGTTGTGCCGTTTTGCCGCTCCGCAAAGCGGAGGGAACAAGAGGACACTATAGCATACAATTCATTTTTTTGACACGGTGCGATACGGGGCGGCTGCCGCTTCCATTTCCCGATACTGCTGGTAAAATGGAGGCAGACCGTCGAACTCTAAATCCACCAGGAGGTAACATCATGGAAAATTCATGCTTCAAGTGCGGCAGGGACCTGGCCAACGGCCTCTGCATCGGGTGTCACAACGCGCCGAAGGAGTGCACCTGCGAAGAAGAGGCCGAAACGGAATAGGTTGCCGAGCTCCCGGCAGTTATGCTAATGTTCCCCTCCGAGCAGACAAATCCACCCCATCGGGAGAACCAACGTGAAAAGCATCTTCCCTGCCCTGCTGATTCTTCTTTCCCTCTGCTGCCTCCCCCTTGCCGCCGCTGCCCAGCTTGACCTCGACAAGGCGATCAGGATAGGGAGCGGCAAGACCATGGTGATCGAGTTCACCGATCCCGACTGCCCCTTCTGCCGCAAGGGGTCCGAGTTCTTCCGCAACCGGCGGGACGTGACCCGCTACGTCTTTTTCAACCCCCTGCCGATGCACCCCCAGGCGAAGGAAAAGGCCCAGTACGTCCTGTCGGCCCGGGACCGGGCAAAGGCCTATGAGGAGGTGATGTCCGGCAGGCTCGACGGCAAGAAGCCGGAAGGGATAAGCGAGGCGGGGATAAAGCTGCTGGAGGAGCAGATGAAGATCGCCAAGGAGGCGAAGGTGGACAGCACGCCCACCTTCATCATCTACGGAAGGATCATCGAAGGGTTTGACCAGCGCAAACTGGAGGCGATGCTGGGTAAGTAGGGGGATAGCAGAAGGACCCTCTGGGGCCTAAAGGGGAGGAACTATCCCAAGAATTCCCTCTTCCTCAGGGTAAGGGTGGGGCTACACCCCGGCAATACCCCTTCCAGCCGCCAGCAGTTCCTCGACAGCGGCGGGGTCGCCCGCCTCGCTGTAGAGGCGCAACACCGGCTCGGTGCCGGAGGGGCGGATGAGCAGCCAGGAACCGTCGGCGAAGACGAACTTGAAGCCGTCCCGGAAATTCTTCGCCGCCACCTCCCGGGAGGCTATGGCGCTGATCCGGTCCTCCTGCAGCGCCCCGATCAGCCTCGCCTTGGCGCCGTTGTCGATGGGGAGGTCGAGCCGGCGGTAATAAAAATGGCCGATCTCGTCCATGGTCTCGTCCAGGAGCTGGCGCAGCCCCTTGCCGCTCGCGGCCATCGCCTCCAGCAGCAGGAGCCCCATCAGGATGCCGTCCCGCTCCGGGATGTGCCCCTTGACCCCGAGCCCCCCCGACTCCTCCCCCCCCATCAGGATGTCGTTCTCCAGCATCAGCTCGCAGATATGCTTGAAGCCGATCGGGGTCTCGAACAGCGGCAGGCCGAACTTGTGGCAGAGGAGGTCCACCATCCGGGTGGTGGAGACGGTCTTCACCACTCCCCCCCTGAGCCCCTTGCGCTCGCAGAGGTGGCGCAGCAGCACCGTGAAGATCCGGTGGGAGGAGAAGAACTCGCCGGTCTCGTCCACCGCGCCGATCCGGTCGGCATCGCCGTCCAGGGCGAGCCCCACCCGGTAGGCGCCGCTCCGCACCAGGGCCGCCAGCTCCTCCAGGTGCTCCTCGGTCGGCTCGGGGGGGACCCCGGCAAAGCCGGGATTATCCGCGGTGTGGATCTCCGCGGTCCCCGGCAGCAGCTCCGGGATGAAGCCGGCGCCGGCGCCGTACATCGGGTCCACCACCACCGGGATTCCCGCCTTTCTGATCAGCTCCAGGTCCACATAGCGGGAGAGCTGCCCGAAATAGCCGGCCCGCACGTCGATCACCCCGGCCAGGCCGCTCGCCAGCGCCTCCTGGAAGGGGGTTTCCCGTATCTGCCGGCCGCTCCCGATGTTGGCCGCCACCACCTCCTCCAGGGCGCGGGTGGTGGCAGGACGGGCCGAGCCGCCGAACGACTCCTTCACCTTGAAACCGTTATACTGGGGGGGGTTGTGGCTGGCGGTGATCATCACCCCGGCGCCGGCCTGCAACTCGTGGACCGCCCAGGAGAGCGCCGGGGTCGGCGCGTAGCCGTCGGCGAGCCAGCTCCTGATGCCGTTCCCCGCCGCGATCTCGACTACCCGCTCGGCGAACTCCCGGGAGAGAAAGCGCCGGTCGTACCCCACCACCAACCCCTTGCCGGCCAGCCCCTGCCGGTGCAGGTAATCCATGGTGGCCTGGGCCACCAGCGACAGATTGTCAAAGGTGAAATCACGGGCAATCACCCCGCGCCACCCGTCGGTACCGAATTTTATCTGCATCTCCATCCCCTTCCGTGTGTCATTTACACCCCGCTCTCTTGTAGCAAAAAAACCACGTCCCGGAAAGAAAATTTTCCGGCATCCCCTGCCATCCCAAAAGGGGTGCATTTTGCGCCGTTTTTCGGTATAGTCGCCACGGAGGAGGACCGATGTACGGACGGATCTTCAGACCCTTTGCGGTCGGCGGCTTTACCATCATCCCGGAAGGGGAGCCCCTTCCCGAAAAATGCGGCATCCCCCTGGTAATGGGGAAGAAGGGGGCGTTCGGCTCCGGCGAGCACGAGACGACCGCCTCCTGCCTGGAAGAGCTGGAACGCCTGCCGGGGCTCGAAGGGATGCGCTGCCTCGACCTCGGCAGCGGCACCGGCATCCTGGCCATCGCTGCGGTCAGGCTGGGAGCCCGCTCGGTCGTGGCGATCGACATCGACCCGGCCGCGGGGGTGTCGTGCGCCGCCAACGTCGCACTGAACGGCATGGAGGGGCGGGTCTTCCCGGTCTGCGGCGAGCTCGCCTGCGTCCGGGAGGGAGATTTCGACCTGCTGCTGGCCAACATCTATGCCGACATCCACCTGGCGCTTGCCCCCGAGATGGTCGCCAGGACCCGCCCCGGCGGTTTTCTCCTGCTGTCCGGCATCCCGGTCCAGGACCACTACCAGGTGCGCAACCGGTTCCAGCGGCAGGGATGCGACCTCCTCCAGTGCCGTTTCATGGAGGAGTTCGTCACCTTCCTGTTCCGCAGGGGGTAATTTGTTCCGCGCAGTTGACCCGACGCCCGAGTTGCCGTATATATAGGGAAACATTCTATCGAGGAGGAAAAAACATGCTGAAAAAGATCGTCCTTGCCCTGACCCTCGCCATCCTCTGCTGCGGCGCCGCCCTGGCCGCCGACGCCAAGAACCCCCAGGTCTTGATGGAAACGAGCCTGGGGAGCATCAAGATCGAGCTCTTTGTCAAGGAAGCGCCGCTCTCCGTGAAGAACTTTCTCGACTACGTGAACAAGGGATTCTACAACGGCACCATCTTCCACCGGGTCATCAACGGCTTCATGATCCAGGGGGGGGGCTTCACCGCCGACATGCAGCAGAAGGCGACCGCCGCGCCCATCAAGAACGAGGCCGACAATGGCCTGAAGAACGACCGGGGGACCATCGCCATGGCCCGCACCGGAAATCCCGACAGCGCCACCTCGCAGTTCTTCATCAACGTGGTCAATAACGACGGCCTCAACCGGCCCCGGCCCGACGGCTTCGGCTATGCGGTGTTCGGCAAGGTGATCGAGGGGATCGAGGTGGTGGACAAGATCAAGGCAGTGAAAACCGGGATCAACAGGGGGATGCCGAATGTCCCGGATACCCCGGTGCTGATAAAATCGGTGAAGGTGATAAAATAGGGCAACAAGGGGCGTCGGATCGGCGCCCTTTTTTTTCACCGGAAAACCGATTGCGGAGGCCCGCCATGAACAAGAGCGTCAATTCCCTCGCCGCCCTGCTCTTCACCCCGCTGTTCCTCGCCATCTGCGCCTCTCCTCCCGCCGCCAGCGGGGAACCGGCGCCCCCGCTCAGCTCCTCCCTGGCCGACCAGAGCGGCATCGCCCTGACCGTCTACAACGTGAACCTCGGGCTGGTCAAGGACCGGCGGAAAGTAACGCTCCCCCGGGGGGCGGGCGAGCTCCGCTTCATGGATGTCGCCTCCCAGATCATCCCCGCCAGCGTCCTGATCAGGTCCGTCGCCGAGCCGGACACCCTGCGGGTACTGGAGCAGAACTACGAATACGACCTGATGAGCCCCCAAAAGCTGATGGACAAGTATGTGGGGAAAGAGGTGCGGCTCTACCAGAAAAACCCCTACTCCGAGCGGGAAGAGGTGGTGAGCGCCACCCTCCTCGCCAACAACAACGGGCCGATCTTCCAGATCGGCGACGAGATCACCTTCAACCATCCCGGCCGGGTCATCTTCCCCGGCCTCCCGGAGGGACTGATCCCCAAGCCGACCCTGGTCTGGCTCCTGGACAGCAGCCTCGACACCCCCAGGGAGATCGAGGCGTCCTACCTGACCGGCGGCATCAGCTGGCGGGCCGACTACGTGGTGACCCTCAACGAAAGCGACAGCGGGGCGGACCTGGCAGGATGGGTCACCATCGACAACAGGAGCGGCGCCACCTACCGCGACGCTAAGCTAAAGCTGGTGGCCGGGGATGTCCACCGGGTCCAGGAGGAGGCCCAGGCGAGGGACAGGGTGATGCGGATGGCCAAGGCGGAGCTGGCCGGCGCGCCCCAGTTCAAGGAGGAGGGGTTCTTCGAGTACCACATCTACACCCTGCAGCGCCCCTCCACCATCCGGGAGAGCCAGACCAAGCAGATCAGCCTGGTGAGCGCCGACCACGTCCCGGTAAAAAAGGAACTCCTCTTCAAAGGGGCGCCCCACTACTACTACGGCCCCTCCGGCGAGGCGGGGGGGAAGCAGAAGGTCGGGGTCTACGTGGAGCTGGAGAACCGGGAGGCGCACCACCTTGGGCTACCGCTCCCCAAGGGGATCATCCGGGTCTACAAGCGGGACTCAGACGGCAGCCTCCAGTTCGTCGGCGAGGACGCCATCGACCATACCGCCAGGGATGAGAAGGTGAGGATCAAGCTGGGCGAGGCGTTCGACGTGGTGGGGAGCCGCAAGCAGACCGACTGGAAGAAGATCGCCAGCGACACCTACGAGGCGGCCTTCGAGATCGTGTTGCGCAACCACAAGAAGGAGGAGGTGGCGGTCAGGGTGGTGGAGCCGGTGCCGGGGGACTGGCAGATGCTCAGCGCGTCCCACGAGTGGAAAAAGAGCGAGGCGTTCGCCGCCGAGTTCCTGGTGAAGGTGAAGAAGGATGGGGAGGCGCGGATTACCTACCGGGTCAGGATGCGCTATTGATGAATCTGTTCTGCCTCATCCAAGTTCCTGGTAATGGCAAACCCTGTGACCATTCATGGTCATGGGGCTTTTGCTTACGGACTGTTTTGTAAATGTTTTTCATGGAAAATAGGCCGTGATTCTGGTAATGATGGGTAGGTGTTGAGCCGGCGGATACAGGCGGATATTGGAAAACACTGGCAGAGTAACGAGCAAGATTGTCTGAGGTTGACTGGCACCGAGAATCGCGACCTATTCTGCACAGGAGATAGAAATGGCTGAAAACAACGAACTCGAAAGAACCCTTTGGGCGGCAGCGGATAAACTGCGCTCCAACATGGATGCGGCGGAGTACAAGCACGTCGTCCTCGGTTTGATCTTTCTCAAGTACATCTCGGATGCCTTCAATGACCTTTATGAAAAGCTGAACCAGGGCCAAGGGGAGTTCGAAGGCGCAGACCCTGAAGATGCCGATGAATACCGCGCATACAATATTTTTTTCGTACCGGAAAAGGCCCGCTGGCAGTACCTGCAGGACCGCGCCAAGCAGCCGGAGATCGGCAAGTGGGTTGACGAGGCGATGGACGCCATCGAGAAGATCAACCCAACGCTCAAGGGCGTTCTGCCCCAAATTTATGCCGACCCCGACCTGAACAAGCAACGCCTGGGCGAACTGATCGACCTGATCGGCACAATTGGCTTCAACCAGGATGGGCATACGGCGAAAGACCTGCTCGGCCGAGTGTACGAATACTTCCTCGGCCAGTTCGCCGATGCCGAAGGTAAAAAAGGAGGGCAGTTCTACACTCCTGCCAGTATTGTCAAGGTACTGGTGGAGATGCTGGAGCCGTACCAGGGGCGCGTATATGACGGCTGCTGCGGCAGCGGCGGGATGTTCGTGCAGAGCGAGAAGTTCGTCCTCAGCCATCAGGGGAACATCAAAGACATTTCCATTTACGGGCAGGAATCCAATCCGACGACGCTACGCCTCGCCAGAATGAACCTCGCCATTCGCGGCATCGACGCGAAACTGGAGTCGGGCGACACCTTTCTGAACGACAGGCACAAAGACCTGAAAGCCGATTTCATCCTCGTCAACCCGCCCTTCAACGTGAGCGACTGGAGCGGCGACAAGCTGCGTGACGACATCCGCTGGAAATACGGTGTGCCGCCGGTGGGCAACGCCAACTATGCCTGGCTGCAACACTTTCTCCATAAACTGAGCCCGAACGGTACTGCCGGGATCGTGCTTGCCAACGGCAGCATGAACAGCAACTCCGGTGGCGAAGGCGACATCCGCAGGAACATGATAGAGGCCGGGCTGGTGGATTGCATGGTGGCGCTCCCTGCCCAGCTTTTCTACAACACCATGATTCCCGCCTGTCTCTGGTTCCTGGCGCGCAACAAGACCAATCACAAGTTCCGCGACCGCTCCAATGAAATCCTTTTTATCGATGCCCGCAAGCTCGGCACCATGGTCAACCGCCGCAACCGGGAGCTGACCGATGAAGATGTTGCCCTCATCGCCGGGACGTATCACACCTGGCGCAGCAAAGACGGTGCATATGAAGACAAGGCCGGTTTTTGCAAAGCTGCGACCATCGAGGAAGTGCGCAACAACAACCATGTGTTGATGCCGGGGCGCTATGTGGGGACCGAAGAAGAGGTGGATGATGGTGTGCCGTTTGAGGAGAAGATGAACGCCTTGACCTCTAAGCTGGCGGAGCAGTTTGCTAGAGGTGATGAACTGGAAAGAACCATTCGCGAGAACCTGAAGGGGATCGGGTATGGCTTCTGAAATAACTGTCAATAAAGACTACAGGGCATGGCTTGCGGAAATTAAACTTAAAATCCGTAATGTCCAAATCAAGGCGGTCTTGAAAGTCAATGCCGAGTTGCTGGTTTTCTATTGGGAGCTTGGAGAGGATATCGTAGCTAAACAATCAACAGCACAGTGGGGCGATGGATTCCTTCAACATCTCAGCCGAGATTTGATGGCCGAATTTCCCGATATGAAAGGGTTTTCCAAGAGGAATCTCGAACTAATTCGACAATGGCATCTGTTTTACAAGCAATCAGGCCAATCTATTCAAATTGCGAAACAACCTGTTTCGCAATTGCCACGAGAGGATGATGGAGAAAAAAGCCAACAAGTTGTTGGCCAAATTACCAGCATCCCCTGGGGCCATAATATCGCGATCATTGCAAAGTGTAAGAACGTAGATGAGGCGCTTTTTTACGTGCAGAGCACGCAAGCCCACAACTGGAGCAGGAGTGTTCTTGTCCATCAGATTGAAAGCGGCCTGTATCGCCGCGAGGGGAAATCCGTCAACAACTTTGCCGCTACCCTGCCGAAACCCCAGTCCGACCTTGCTTTGCAGACCCTAAAAGATCCCTATATTTTTGACTTCCTTGGCATGACCAAGGAGTACAATGAGCGCGACCTGGAAAAAGGACTAATCAACCATATTACCCACTTTCTGCTGGAACTTGGTGCTGGTTTTGCCTTTGTCGGCAAGCAGGTCCAGGTACAGGTTGGAGAACGGGATTTCTTCATAGACCTGTTGTTTTACCATGTCAGGCTTCACTGCTATGTGGTTGTCGAGCTGAAGACGGTAGATTTTGAGCCGGAGCATGCCGGAAAGCTCAATTTCTATATTAAGGCAGTGGACAGTCAGTTCCGCCAGGAAGGCGATCACCCCACAATCGGCATTCTGCTCTGCAAGAACAAGGACAAGCTGGTTGTCGAATATGCCCTGAGCGATATTCACAAACCGATCGGCGTCTCGGAGTATCAACTCACCCAATCATTGCCGGATAATCTCAAGTCCAGCCTGCCCACCGTTGAAGAGATTGAAGCGGAATTGGCGCAGGAGGTGGGGAGATGAGGAAGGGGTGGAAGACGGTAACAATAGAAGATATTGCCGTATTTTATAATTCAAAAAGAGTCCCGCTAAACTCAAGAGATCGAGAAAAGAGAAAGGGTAAGTATCCGTATTACGGAGCATCAGGAATAGTGGACTATATTGATGACTACCTGTTTGATGGCGAATTTGTATTGATATCTGAGGATGGTGAAAATTTACGGTCTAGAAATACTCCAATTGCCTTTAAAGCGAATGGAAAGTTTTGGGTTAACAATCATGCTCACATAGTAAAGGGGAAAGAGCCTTTTTTAAATGATTGGATAATGTACTGTTTCAAGAATCTAGATCTGAATTCATATATAACAGGGGCTGTTCAGCCAAAACTGAACAAAGAAAATCTTCAGTTAATTGAAATACAAATACCTGACTTTGAAATTGCCAAAAAAATCGTTTCTATCCTCTCCGCGCTGGACGAGAAAATAGAGCTGAACCGCCAGACCAACCACACGCTGGAGGCAATTGCGCAAACCCTGTTCAAAGAGTGGTTTGTGGATTTCAATTTTCCCGGTGCGACTGGGGAAATGCAGGAGAGCGAACTGGGGCCGATACCGGTTGGGTGGTGTGTGTACAAGCTCGAAGAGCTTATCGATACTGTATCCATAACTCATAAATTCGATACGGATGAAGTTGTTTTTCTCAACACCTCCGATATTGAATCTGGAAAAGTGTTGAACCATTCCTATAGCAAGGTTGAAGGATTGCCCGGCCAAGCAAAGAAAAGTATCCGAAAACTGGATATTCTTTTTACAGAAATAAGGCCAGCCAACAAGCGATTTGCTTTGATTGACTTTGACGCTGATGATTATGTTGTGTCAACAAAGCTCATGGTTTTAAGATCAAAAGTAGATATTCACCCAATCGTTATTTACAACTATCTCACAAGTGATGAGATATTAAACTGGCTGCAGCATCTTGCAGAATCGAGGTCTGGAACATTCCCGCAAATCACTTTTAGCCAAGTTAAGGAACTAAAAATAGCGCTGCCCACTGATGATTTATTGAATGCCTATGTAAACATTGCTTGGCCAGCCTTCGAAGTTGTTTCTAATTGTGATAGGGAAACCAAAGCCCTTGTTGAAATACGTGACAGCTTATTGCCAAAACTTATGAATGGCGAGATTGAAGTATGAGTGAAGAAATAAACTACGAAGACGCCAAATACCAGCGATTCAACGATTCGTTGGATGAAGAAGGAGTTGTTGAAATCGCAACTATCCCTTTTCAGCGTAGTCGTATTTTGTTCGAAATGGCCGTGGAAACATATAAAGATGCCTTTGCGGAACACGCGGAACAAGAATTTGAGGAACTAAAGCAATCAGCCTTTGATTATTATCCTTCCTGCATTGCTTATAATTTCCGTCTTTCTGAAAAGGGTGAAGGTTCATCCGACCCAGTCAGAAAATTGCTACACTTAAAAGATACCTCGGAGTCGATTGTATTTGTTTTGTATGCCTTAGTAATGGGCGAAGTCCGTAACAAGCTTGTAAATCTGAAAGCTGCGCAGATATTTGTCGCTCATGATACTGGTGGCAACCCGGTTTACACAAACTTCAATACCGATAAATTACTTTCGGATGCCCTTAAACAAAAAATTCAAAATATGAAAGCTATCATTGGATTTGCTCAGACGAACGCTCTTGGTTTCAAGAGTGAAGAAATCGGACTAGGGCTATTGGATGACTTGCTGGTATTACAAAGCATTCGGAACGATATTTCCCACCATGCTGCTCCAACCCGAGAGCAGGCAGAAGAAGAATTAAGTCAAGTCATCCCTCTCTTCCGTGAAATGCTTACCAAAACCAAATTTCTCGAAAACTGCAAAATCCTCCGCTTTGAAAGTTACACTGCTAGTTGTCGTTGTGAGACGTTCAACGGCCATTCGCTCAATCGGGAATACGACAATCATACGTTATCTGCTCCGCAATGTGCCTATGTCCTTGGCCTTGGACAAGATCAACTCTTTGCATTGTGGGATAGCGAATGCTTTAGCTTATCCCCGTTCCTGCATTTTGATAAAGACGCAACAGGCCACGAATCCTATCTGTGCTTTTTCAAAGGCAAAAAAGAGGGAAAGTTCTGGTATGAGCCAGTTAAAATCAGGACCGAAAAGCCATTTGATACCCTTCAAGCGAGGTTCGATGCCGAGAAAGGCCAGCTTGTCGCTTTGGTGGTGCCATGATCCTCTACGAATCCGAAATAGAGCAAATTGCCCTCGATATCCTCCACGAAGAGAACGGCTACGCCGTCCTTTACGGTCCCGACTTATCCGAAGGAGAAAACAAGGAGCGCGAATATACCGAAGTCGCTTTGACTGGTCGCCTGCGCGCCGCCATCGACCGCCTGAACCCGGACATCCCCGCCGATGCCCGCGAAGAAGCCTGCAAACGCGCCCTGCGTACGGCCTTCACTACCGTCATCGACAACAACGAAGCATTTCACCGGTTGCTGACTGATGGCGTGGACGTCAAGTACAGCATTGGCGAGGGGAAGAGTAGAACAGACAAGGTCTGGCTGATCGACTTCGCCAACCCGGAGAACAACGAATTCCTGGCAGTGAACCAGTTCACGGTGCTGGAGAACCAGAACAACAAACGCCCGGATATCGTCCTGTTCATCAACGGCCTGCCGCTGGTGGTGGTTGAACTGAAAAACCCCGCCGATGAAAACGCCGGGGTGCAGGCGGCATTTAACCAATTGCAAACCTACCAGCAGCTCATCCCGTCGCTGTTTACCTGCAATGCCTTCCAGATCATCAGTGACGGCTGGTTCGCCAAGATCGGCACGATCACCAGCGACTACGCCCGCTTCATGGAATGGAAGAGCGCCGACGGCAAGAAAATTGTGGACACCAAGAAACAGTCCGAACTGGAGCCGATGATCAAGGGGCTCTTGAGCAAACAGACCTTGCTGGATGTGATCCGTCATTTCATCGTCTTTGAAAAGACCAAGGGAAAGACCCTCAAGAAGATCGCCGCTTACCACCAGTATTACGCCGTCAACCGGGCCATCGGCTCCACAGTCCGTGCCTCGGCGGAACCGGGTGGCTTTGTTCGTGAACATCCGGGCGAATATGGCCTGCCGACCACCGAAGAACAATCCCAAGGGGACAAGCGTGCCGGGGTTATCTGGCATACGCAGGGGAGCGGCAAAAGTCTTTCCATGGTCTTCTACGCTGGTAAACTGGTGCTGTCGGAACCGATGAACAATCCCACCCTGATGGTGCTCACCGACCGCAACGACCTCGACCAGCAACTCTTCGAGACCTTCAGCAACTGCCAGCAACTGCTCCGTCAGAGCCCTGCACAGGCCACCAACCGCGATGAACTAAAAAAACTCCTCTCAGTAGCGTCGGGCGGCATCGTCTTTACCACCATCCAGAAGTTCTTCCCCGAGGAGAGCGGCGCAAAATATCCTCTTCTGAGCGAACGGCGCAACATTGTAGTGATTGCCGACGAGGCCCACCGCAGCCAATATGATTTTATCGACGGCTTCGCCCGCCACATGCGGGATGCCCTGCCGAACGCCAGCTTCATCGGCTTTACCGGTACACCAATCGAGAAAGATGACCGGAACACCCAAGCGGTGTTCGGCAATTACGTCGACATCTACGATATCCAGCAGGCGGTGGAGGATGGCGCAACGGTGCCCATCTACTACGAAAATCGCCTAGCTCGGATCGAACTCTCCGATGCCGACCGCAAGGTTCTTGATGAGCGGGTGGAAGAGGTTACCGAGACCGACGAACTGACCGAGCGGCAGAAACGCTTTGCCCGCTGGGCGAGTAAGGAAGCAGTAGTGGGGAGCGCAGCCCGGCTCAGACAGGTGGCCGCCGACATGGTCAACCATTTCGAGCAGCGCCTCTCGGCGGCAGAGGGGAAGGCCATGGTGGTCTGCATGAGCCGCCGTATCTGCGTTGCCCTGCACCGGGAAATTATAAAGTTGCGAAGGGATTGGTACCACCCCGACGACGACAAGGGTGCGATCAAGGTAATCATGACCGGCTCGGCCAGCGACCCGCTCGATTGGCAGGAGCATATCCGCAACAAGCCCCGCCGCAAGGCCATCGGCGACCGGTTGAAAGACCCCAGGGACCCACTCAAAATGGTCATCGTACGCGACATGCTGCTCACTGGTTTTGATGCTCCCTGCCTGCATACTCTCTACGTGGACAAGCCGATGAACGGGCACAACCTGATGCAGGCCATAGCCCGCGTCAACCGCGTCTTTGGCGACAAGGAAGGCGGTCTGGTGGTTGATTACATAGGGATCATCCAGGACCTAAAAAATGCGCTGGCGGACTACACGGCAAGCAAAGGGAGAGGCGAAATTGCCCACGACCAGGAAGAAGCCGCTGCCAAGATGCTGGAGCTGTACGAAGTGGTGGTGGATATGTTCGCCCGCTTCGACTATCGCCGCTACTTCACGCTTGAACCGAAAGCCAAGCTGGATTTTATTCTGGATACCGCAAACTACATCGAAGAACTGGCCGAAGAAAAAGCCGGTCAAACAATCCGCAACGGCAAGGAACGCTTCAAGGAAAACGTCATCCGCCTGCAAAAGGCCTTCGGGTTGGCGGTGCCGCATGCCAAGGCTCTGGAAATCCGTGACGACCTGGCGCTCTTTCAGGCCATCAAGGCCCGCTTCGCCAAGTTCGACGAGCAGAGCAAGACGCGCAGCAATGAAGAGATCGAAACCGCCATCCGGCAGATCATCAATGACGCCATCATCTCCAAAGAGGTGATCGATGTCTTCGACGCCGCCGGGATCAAGAAGCCCGACATCTCGATTCTCTCCGACGAGTTCCTTGCCGAAATCCGGGGCATGGAGAGGCGGAACCTGGCACTGGAACTGCTCAAGCGCCTGCTCAACGACGAAATCACCACCCGCAAAAGAACCAATCTGGTGCAGGGAAAGAAATTCTCCGACATGCTGGCGGACGCCGTGAAGCGTTACCAGAGCGGGCTGATCGATTCTGCGCGGCTGATTGAAGAACTCATCCAGCTGGCGAAAGACATACGAGAGGCTGACAAGCGCGGTGAAGAGCTGAACCTGCGCCCTGATGAGCTCGCTTTTTACGATGCACTTGCGGACAATCCCACTGCTGAAGCCGTGCTGGGCGATGAAGCACTCAAAAAGATTGCGCACGAACTGGTGGAAAGCGTTCGGCAAAACGCCTCCATCGATTGGCAACTGAAGGAGAGCGTACAGGCCAAACTCCGCGTGCTGGTTAAACGCATATTACGGAAGTACAAATATCCGCCTGATGACCCTGTTACCGGCGAATATACGGTTTCTGTCACGAAGGTATTGGATCAGGCAGGGTTGTTGGCGGATTTTTGGACGATGGCTGTGTAAGCAGCTTGTTATTCCCGGGGCATCAGGACCACGTCCAAGACATTCAAGACGCTTAGCTTCCCTCTCGTGACGCAGAAAATCCTGCGTATCAGATCAATCCCCACAGACGGGCACAGCGTCTGTATATCATTCACAGAAAAATCTTACGCCGCTTTCTTCCACTTGCGGTCTTCAAGATCGAGGGTTAACCGGGCCGGGATAAAGTCAGCGAGATGCGCGGCCTCTTCGACGTCGTAGTTCTCGATTTTCTGGCCGATGGCCACGAGAGACCTCAAAAGAAGTTCATTCGACACGTTCATCTGGATACGGCCGTTTTCCCACCGGGAAACCTGCGAAGGGGTGGAATGCATTTTCCTGGCAAAATCCGCCCCGGACCACCCCATGGCTTTTCGCAGAAAAACGATCTCCGCCGGCGTCAGGCGGGAATCCTTCTTGACCAGGGCCATCGCGATCACCCGGTGCAGACCGGAGATGTTCGGAATCGAAGCGAAATGCATCCCGCAATTCGGACATGTTCTGATCAGGATGTTCTTCAACGTGACGTTCGGCAGCCCGCATTCGAGATAATGATAATTTTCGACAACCTGTGAAGTCAATTCAGCCAGGTTACAATTATGACAGATCATGGAAGCCTCCAAGCGGTCACGATCAAGAGTTCTTCTTCCGAAAGAAATTGAATGACAACCGCGATCTTGCCGGTCCTCACCTGGTATCGCCAGGCGCCGTTCTCCCACTCCGGGTCCTGAACCGCACCACCACGAAGCACGTTTTCACAATCAACCGTCGAGATGCCTCGCTGACTCAGGCGTTCCAGCGCATGAGGGACTGCATACACTACGATTCCGTCGTCAAGGATTCTGCGGACGAGAATCTTCGCATCACGCGGCCGAAGCAGCTCTTCCATTAAACGTACCCTATTGTTGACTTAAATGCAAGCGTTGCGTTTGGCGCAAGTCTATTTCCCCCGCCGCACCGCCAGCAGCACCACATTGCCGATGGTGAACAGCAGCGCCCCCACCAGCGCCACCCCAGCCCCCGGCTCCTGGTGGATCTCGATCAGCGCCGCCCGGTACGGCTCGAGCGCCACCTCCTTGAGGTAGAGGCCGACCCCCTGGTAGAAGAACGGCTCATTGGGCCGGATGGTCTTCACCCCTTCCCCGCCGTCGCCGAGGTAGCGGACCTCGGCGCTGAACTCCGTGGGAAACCCCATCGGGCTCATGGTCGCCGCGATGTTCCCCACCTGCACCCGGCTCCCGTCCGGGAAGCCGATCACCCCCCCCACAGGGACCGCCATCACCTGCTTGTACCCCCCCCAGGCGCTGAACAGGTGGGCGAGGACGATCAGGAGAAAGCCGAGATGGATCACCTGCGGTGCGATCAGGACCAGGAAGTTGCCCCGCTGGTACTTGATCCGGAGCGACTCGACGCTGCAGAGCACGGTGTTCAGGGCGAGCAGGGCGAGAAGCGCGATGGTGGCCCAGAGCCACCAGGAGACGGCGACCGGGGTCTCCATCAGCCAGCGGAACAGCGCCATATTGTTGATGTTGCCCTCCCCCTCGCCCCCCCCCGCAAAGGAGCCGACGGCGAGAAGGACGAGCACCCCGCCGATCAGCCAGAGGCCGAAGGTGAGGGAGGCGAGACGATCGTAAATGGATCTGAACATGGAGAAGGTCCTTTATGCCCAGTGGATTTACAGGCGAAGCCGTCGGGGAACGCGCAATTTTTCGCAAGATCAAGGCTGTCGAGGGATGACGCGGCGGCGTAGCAGCGCTACGCCGCACAAGGAATCCCGAAGACTTACGCAGATATTGCGGAAAAGGGCCGTTCCCTCAGAAGCTGTGCGAGCTCTTCATCAGCATGCTCACCCCCAGATAGGTGAAAAGCGTCACCGCGAAGCCGATGATCCCCCCCCAGGCAACCGCCCGGTCCCAGCCCGTCCCCTTCAGCCGCAGATGAAGCCAGAGGCTGTAAAAGAGCCAGAGGATCGAGGTCCAGAGCTCCTTCGGGGTCCAGAGCCAGTAGGTTCCCCAGGCGTAGTACCCCCAGATCCCCCCCGAGACCATGGAGGCGGAAAAGAACGAGTACCCCACCAGGGCCGCCCGGTACTGGAGGTCGAGGGTGGACCGCTCCCGGCCGCTCAGGAACATCGCCCCGAGGAGCGCGCCGATCCCGAACAGGGCATAGCCGAAGAAGGCGAGCGCCACGTGGAGCTCGAACCAGAAGGTCCGCAGGATCGGGGGGAGCGGCATGTTGAAGGAGGGGAAGGGGAGCGCCAGCAGGGCGAACAGACCCGCCAGGAAACCGGTCCCCCAGGAAAACCGGCCCGAGTCCCGGAGAATCGGCGAAAAGCAGAAGGGGAGCGCCATCAGGGCGATGGAGGCGGAGAAGAAGACCAGCGTGTCGTGGGGACCGATCAGGGGGAGCCGACCCAGGGCGCTCCCCCGCAGGGCGAGGTAGGCGAGCTCCGTAGCCAGGGCGGCGCAGAAGAGCGGCCGTTTGTGCCCGCCGAACAGATAAAGGGCGATCGCGCCGAGGAGAAGCCATTTCATTGAGTCACCGGGCTGTACCGTGTAGTGGGCCTGCGCGCCACACAGTACACCCGGAGAAAAAGGGGGGTCAAGAAAAATTTGTCATCATTTTTTCGGCGGCGACACATGCTCCGCCAGGATCCTGTGCAGTCTCCGCACGGCGGCGGACTCATGCCCCTTCGCCGTCAGGACCTCGGCGGCGCCGATGTCCTTCCTGCCGTAGAACGCGGCATTCGCCTGGTCATCGATCTGGAGGGCGGCCCCTTCCAGGGAAATCCCCGCAAACAGCCCCCGGCTGCGGGAATAGGAGTAGATCTCCGCCTTCATCTGGATGTCGGTGGCCACCTCGGCGGTTCTACCCACCGGCCCGGCCGCGGCGGCGGCGTCAACGCCGAGGGTGAACTTCCCTTTCTTGATCCCCTCGATGCTCCTCTTGCTCTTGAACACCAGGATGACGTCGGTCGACTGGGCGCCGATCTGCCAGCCGATCCCGCCGCCGGCCAGGGAGACGAAGGAAGGGTTGCTCCACTCCCCGTTGGCCCGCACCATCAGGACCCCCTGGCCGTACCGGCCGCCGACGATGAAGCCGAGCTTGATCACCCCCGGGATGATGGCGATCCCGTAGGCGTCATGCAGGAGCGCCGGCGGTATCCCCTTTTCCGGGATGATCATGATATCCTTGAACACATCGGTGGCGGCATCGATCTTCATCGCCTCATCCGCCGCGCCGGCGGGCCTCAACAGCCCGGCAGCCAGCAACGCCACTGCCACCAGCATGGAAACCAGCCGTCTGAATTTCATGGGGCAACTCCTTTCCTGTTACCGATCTCTACACCAATTATAGCGCTTGGCGCGACGTTTGCCAATGGTCTGCAACAGAAGGTTAAAGCTGGATTAACTCTGCTGTTTTTGCTATCATGATTACCTACCCGGATCAACCTTGAAGATCAATCTGTCCCAGAGCCCGCCGGGAATTCCATGAACTTGCCAGGCTTTTCACTACAAACCCATCCATGACCCCTGACTTCAACGACCAGCTGAAAATAATTGCCCCCCTCCTCTCCCCCGCGGGTTGCGAGATCACCATCGCCGGGCTGAAGGGATCGGCCCCCGCCTATCTCCTCTCCCGGCTCTTCCCCGAGGTGGAGGGAACGTTCCTGATCGTCACGGCGGACTCCGACTCCGCCGAGGAGCTGTACCGGGAGCTCTGCTTCTATGGCGGCGGGAAAGACAGCGTCCTCTACTTCCCCCCCTGGGACACCTCCCCATTCGAGCAGGCCTCCCCCCATCCCGGCATCACCGGCCAGCGCCTGAACGCCCTGTTCCGGCTGATGGAAGGCAAGGCGAGGGGAGTGGTCGCCCCGATCGCCGCCGTTATCCAGAAGGTCCTGCCGCAGCGGGCAGTGGGAGAGGTTTCCCAGTACCTGATGGCGGGCGAGGAAACGGAGCGCGAGGAGCTGCTCGCCAAACTGGTGAAGCTCGGCTACGGCACCGCCCCCCTGGTGGAGGACCCCGGCACCTTCGCGGTCCGGGGGGGAATCCTCGACATCTTCCCCCCCAACCTGCCATTGCCGGTCAGGATCGAATTCTTCGGCGATTTCGTCGACACCATCCGCGCCTTTGACCCGGTGAGCCAGCGCTCCCTCCACCCGCTCTCCGAGCTGGTCCTGCTGCCGTCGCGGGAGGTCCTCCTTCCCGACCGGGAGGCGCAGGAGTTCGCGGCCCGGCTGAAGGAGCGCTGCGATGCCCTGGGGCTCCCCGCGGCCCGCCGCCGCGAGCTCCTGGAACAGCTGCAGAACGCCATCTACCCTCCCGGCATCGAGTATCTCCAGCCCATTTTCCATCCGGACCTGACGACCCTCTTCGACTACACCGGCGCCGCCACGGTCCTGACGCTGGTTGACCCGGCGGCCATCGCCGCGGCGGAGGAGGGCTTCCGCGCCGAGCTGGCGGCCGCCGAGCAGCGCGCCCTGGAACGGGAGCTGG
>JAMPXD010000054.1 GCA_023701365.1 Geobacteraceae bacterium | reverse complement strand
GCGCGGTTGCTTCCCCTGTTCGCCCGCCAGCTGATCGTCATGGTCAGGAACATCACCCGGCACAGGCGGACCGAGGAGGCGCTGCGCCAGGTGGAAGAGAGGTTCCGCTCGATCTTCCGAAACATTTCCGCCGGGATGTTCCTTCTTAATCCCGACGGCAGCTTCATCGAGGCGAATGCCGCCTTCTGCACATTCCTCGGCTATGACTGCCGCGAACTGCTGAAACTGAACGTCATGGACATCACCCACCCCGATGACCGCGAAGGTGTCCTGCGCCGCCTCCATGAAGCCCGGGGGGGGAGCCGCCGGACTTACAACAGCGGCAAGCGCTATCTCCGCAAGGATGGCACCACGGTCTGGGGGCAGGGGACCTCCAACTGGTTTTTTGATGCGGACGGCAGCCCGATTTACGGGGTGGCCGTCATCCAGGATATTACCGAGTGCAGGCAGGCCGAGGAGGCGCTGCGGCAATCGGAAGCGAAGTTCGCCAAGGCCTTCAACGCCACCCCCACCTGGCTCGTCATCAGCGCCCTCGAAGACGGCCGCTTCATCGAGATCAACGAGGCCTTCGAGCGCATCTGCGGCTACCGGCGGGAAGAGGTGATCGGCCGCGCCTCCCTGGAGCTGGGGATCTGGGCAAAGCCGGAACAGCGGGTGATGATTGTGCAGGCGCTGCGCCAGGGGAGGGAGGTCCGGGAGTGGGAGGTCACCTTCAAGGGGAAGGAGGGAAAAACCTTCATCGGCGAGGTGTCGGCCGAGCTGATCGAGGTGAACGGCGTCCAGCGCCTCCTCACCCTGGTGAACGACATCACCGGGCGGAAGCGGGCCGAGGAAGCCCTCCGCAAGTGGCGGGACATCTTTCAGCACACGCGGATGGGGGTGGTGACCGGCATGCGGGGGAGCACGACCTTCGATCTGGTGAACCCCGCCTATGCGGAGATGCATGGCTGCACCGTCGAGGAGCTTATCGGGACGAGCGCCTTTGACCTCTACCCGGTCGAGCTGCGCGGGGAGCTGCAGGAAAACGTCCGGCTGGCCCACGAGAAGGGGCACCATGTCTTCGAAACGGAGCATCTCCGCAAGGACGGCAGCCGCTTTCCCGTGATGGTCGACATTACCGCGGTGAGGGACGGCAAGGGAGAGTCTATTTACAACATCGTCAATGTCCAGGATATTACCGAGCGCAAGGAGATGGAGCAGGCCCTCCGGGAATCGGAAGAAAGCTTCTCCAAGGCCTTCCACGCCACCCCCACCATCCTCGTCATTGCAACCTTCGCAGAGGGGAGATACATCGAGGTCAACGAGACCTTCGAGCGGATCTTGGGGTACCGGCGGGACGAGGCGATCGGCCGGACCTCCATCGAGATGAACATCTGGGCAACTCCTGAGGACCGGGCCAGGATAGTCCGGATGATCCGGGAGGAGGGAAAGGTCCGCGACCTGGAGGTGAACTTGCGGAGCAAGGATGGCAGGATCTTCGTCTGCCTCTACTCCGGGGAGCTGATCAGCATAAGGGGAGAGCTCTGCCTCCTCAGCATGGTTAATGACATCACCGCCCGCAAGCGAATGGAGGAGCGGATCGAGATCCTCAACACCGACCTCGCCTCCAAGGCCATGGAGCTGGAGGCGGCGAACCGGGAGCTGGAGGCGTTCAACTACTCGGTCTCCCACGACCTCCGCTCCCCGCTGACCGGGATCAACGGCTACTGCCAGCTGATCCTGGACATGCATGCCGGTCGCCTCGACGAGCAGTGCCTGGGGTACGTGCGGGAGATCTACGGCGCCGGCCAGCAGATGGACGAGCTCATCACCGCGCTCCTCGACTTTTCCCAGCTGTTGCGCTGCGAAATAGCCCGGGAAACGGTAGATCTCAGCGCCATAGCGTTGATGGTGGCCAATCGGCTCCGGACGAGCGGGCCGCAGCGGCGGGTGACCTTCGCCATCGCCGCAGGGGTGACCGTCGAAGGGGACCCGAAACTCCTCCGGCTGGTCATCGAGAACCTCCTCGGCAACGCCTGGAAATACAGCGGCAAGCGGGATGAGGCGCGGATAGAGTTCGGCGCAGTCGAAATGCTGAGTGCGGAGTGCGGAGTGCGGAATGAAAGGCTTTCTAATTCCGAATTGGGAAAGACGGCCTATTTCGTCCGCGACAACGGCGCCGGTTTTGCCATGGCGGATGCCGACAGGCTCTTCACCCCGTTCAAGCGGCTGCACCGGTCCAACGAGTTCGAAGGGCACGGCATCGGCCTCGCCACCGTGCAGCGGATCATCCAGCGCCACGGCGGGAGTGTCTGGGCCGTGGCTGAAGTGGGGGAGGGGGCGACCTTCTACTTTACCCTCGGCTGAGCCGCCGCTTTTGTGGTAGACTTCCCCCATGGACAGATTCAGACTGGTGAGCGACTATCAGCCTCGGGGGGACCAGCCGCGGGCGATCGAAGAGCTTTCCGAGGGGGTGGTGCGGGGGGACCTGGACCAGGTGCTCCTCGGGGTGACCGGCTCCGGCAAGACCTTCACCATGGCGAACGTGATCGCCAACACCGGCCGGCCGGCCCTGATCCTCGCCCCCAACAAGACCCTGGCGGCCCAGCTCTACGGCGAGTTCAGGGAGCTCTTCCCCGATAACGCGGTGGAGTATTTCGTCTCCTACTACGACTACTACCAGCCGGAAGCCTACCTCCCCACCACCGACACCTTCATAGAAAAAGACTCCTCCATCAACGACGAGATCGACAAGATGCGCCACTCCGCCACCCGGAGCCTCCTCACCCGGCGTGACGTGGTGATCGTCGCCTCGGTTTCCTGCATCTACGGGATCGGCTCCCCCGCCGAGTACCAGGCGATGCACATCTTCTTCCACCAGGGGGACGAGTACGGCCGGGACGAGCTGCTCCGAAAACTGGTGGAGATCCAGTACGAGCGCAACGACATCGACTTCCGCCGCGGCGCCTTCCGGGTGCGCGGGGACATCGTCGAGATCTTCCCGGCCCACGACGACGAGCGGGCGCTCCGGATCGAGTTCTTCGGCGACAGCGTCGAGGCGATCTCCGAGATCGACCCGCTGCGCGGCCAGGTGATCCAGCGGCTCGCCAAGTGCGCCGTCTACCCCGCCTCCCACTACGTCGCCAGCCGCGCCACCTTGGAGCGGGCCGTCGAGCAGATCAGGCTGGAGCTGGAAGAGCGGATCAGGTGGTTCCGGGAGCAGAACATGCTGGTGGAGGCGCAGCGGATCGAGCAGCGCACCTATTTCGACATCGAGATGATGGAGGAGATGGGGTTCTGCCAGGGGATCGAGAACTACTCCCGCCACTTCGACGGCCGCCGGCCGGGGGAGCCCCCCTTTACCCTGATCGACTACTTCCCGGACGATTTCCTGCTGTTCATCGACGAGTCCCACATCACCGTCTCCCAGGTGGGGGGGATGTACCGGGGCGACCGGAGCCGCAAGGAGACCCTGGTCAACTACGGCTTCCGCCTCCCCTCGGCCCTGGACAACCGCCCCCTCACCTTCCGGGAGTTCACCGCCAAGCTGAACCAGACCGTCTACGTCTCCGCCACCCCGGCCGACTACGAGCTGCGGCAGAGCGGCGGGGTGGTGGTGGAGCAGGTGATCCGGCCGACCGGCCTGATCGACCCGCAGATCGAGGTGCGCCCCGCCACCGGCCAGGTGGACGACCTCCTCCACGAGATCCGCGAGACCGTGGCCCGTGGCGAGCGGGTGCTGGTCACCACCCTCACCAAGCGGATGGCCGAGGACCTGACCGACTACTACCGGGAGCTGGGGGTGCGGGTCAAATACCTCCACTCCGACATCGACACCATCCAGCGGATGCAGATCATCCGCGACCTGCGGCTGGGCGAATTCGACGTCCTGGTCGGGATCAACCTGCTCCGGGAGGGGCTCGACATCCCGGAGGTCTCCCTGGTGGCGATTCTCGACGCCGACAAGGAGGGGTTCCTCCGCTCCGCCCGCTCCCTGATCCAGACCTGCGGCCGGGCCGCGAGGAACCTGGCGGGCCGGGTGATCATGTACGCCGACCGGGTGACCGGCTCCATGCAGTCCTGCCTCGACGAGACCAACCGGCGCCGCGCCATCCAGACCGAGTACAACCGGGAGCACAACATCACCCCCCAGAGCGTCAGGAAGGGGCTGCGCACCATCCTCGAATCGATCGAGGAGCACGACTACTACACCATCCCGGTGGCCGCCGAGGCGCTGGAGGAGTACGTGGCGGTCCAGGACATCCCGAAGATGGTGAAGAAGCTCCGCAAGGAGATGGTCGATGCGGCCAGGAAGCTCGATTTCGAACGGGCGGCGGAGCTGCGGGACCGGATCAGGCGGCTGGAGGATATGGAGCTGAAGTTGAAGTGAGGAGGGGAAAAAGGGTATTCCCTTGACTTGACGCACAGTTGTGCGTATTTTGGGGCAAAATTTCACGTCGCATGTTGAAAGTCGTACGCTCGGGAGTTAAGCGTCCCTATTTTCCTATTTTCCGTGACAGGAGCATCGATATGGGAGTAGTAGCGCTCAAGGACATCCAGAAGTTTGCGGCCGAAGTGGCCCGCGAGTTCTCGCCGGAAAAGGTGATCCTGTTCGGCTCGTATGCCACGGGAAATGCCAGGGCGGAATCGGATGTGGACCTGCTGGTGATCATGCCTGGTGAGGTTTCGGGCGCGCGGCTCGCCGCCGACATCATTATCCGCCTGAAACCAACCCTGCCGATTGAACTCATTGTCCGTTCCTCGCGGCAGATTCGCGAGCGTCTTGCCATGAACGACTTCTTCTTGCGGGAGATCATGACCACCGGGAAGGAGCTGTATGCAGCCCCTCACCACTGAGTGGATTCAAAAAGCGGAAGGGGACCTGGCGACGGCACGGCGCGAGTTGCGTGCCCGTACGTCGCCCAACTATGATGCCGCCTGCTTCCATGCCCAGCAGTGCGCCGAGAAATATCTGAAGGCTCTCTTGCAGGAGGCGCAAATTCCCTTTGGCAAGACCCACAATCTCTCGTTACTGCTCGATTTGTTGAAAGATCGCCATCCGGCTCTGGAGTTGCTGAGACCGACATTGGCCATATTGAGTGCTTACGCTGTGGAGTATCGTTATCCGGGTGAATCTGCCAATAAACAGGTTGCCAGACAGGCGGTGAAGATGGCGGAAGAGGTGAAGCAGGTCGTTTTGGGGGAAATTTCGGGGAATTGAGGTCAGGGATTGAATATGAAAGGGAGGCATCATGGATAAGCAACGATGCGCGGCAAGGTTCACGGGAAAGGCATGGGGTGTTGCGGGATTTCTGGCGTGTACGGTTGCCATGGCCTTGGCCGGCCCGGCAGAGGCGGCACGAGCGGCCAAGTACACCGGCAAGGGTGAACTGAGGATGCCCGGGGATTACCGGCAATGGGTCTTTGTCGGGGCGCCGGTCACGCCCCACGACATGAACAACGGCAAGGCGGCTTTCCCGGAATTCCATCATGTCTACATCGATCCCGCCAGTTTTGCGGCGTACAGGAAAACCGGCAAATTCCCCAACGGCACCGTCATCGTCAAGGAGTTGGCCAATGTCGGCGCGAAAAGCAGCGCCAGCGGCAACGGCTACTTTGCCGGGGAGTTCATCGGGGTCGTGGCTACTGTCAAGGATGCAAAACGCTTCGCCAAAGAGCCGGGCAACTGGGCCTATTTCAGTTTTACGGGGGCTGACGGCAAGGCCCTGGCAAGCGCCAAGGCACACGCTACCGCTGACTGTAACGTCTGCCACCAGCAGAACGCGGGCGAGGACTGGGTTTTTACCCAGCACTACCCGGTACTGCGTGCCGCCAAACCGGCCAAGTAACGGAGACGTTGTTATTGTGTGCATATCGCAAAAGGCGCAACTACTTCCATGTGGGCCGCCTTTCTTTTCTTCTTGCGCTGGGCATAGCTGAATGGCACCAGGCAAATCTTTTCCTGACCGCTATACTTTGGTCAAGAAGCAGAGCGGGAGGGGAACCATGAAAACGGTCCTGGGAGGCATCCTGATGGCGGCATTGATCGCGACGGGCGCACAGGCGGAGGTCCGCACCGAGAAGGTGGAGTACCGGCACGGCGAGGCGGTGCAGGAGGGGTACCTGGCGTACGACGATTCCCTGACCGGCAAGCGCCCCGGCGTGCTGGTGGTGCATGAGTGGTGGGGGTTGAACGACTACGCCAAACGCCGGGCCGAGCAGCTGGCCCGGCTCGGCTACGTCGCCTTCGCCCTCGACATGTACGGCAAGGGAAAGGTGACCAGCGACCCGAAGGAGGCGGGGCGACTGTCGGGCTACTTCAGGGACGACCGGTCGCTCATGCGCGCCCGGGCCGCGGCGGGGCTGGCGGTGCTGAAGGGGCGGCCGCAGGTTGACCCGGCCCGGATTGCCGCCATCGGCTACTGCTTCGGCGGGACGACGGTGCTGGAGATGGCGCGCGGCGGCGCCGAGCTGAAGGGAGTGGTCAGCTTCCACGGCGGCCTCGCCACCCCGAACCCGGCCGACGCGAAAAACATCAGGGGCAAGGTGCTGGTCCTGCACGGCGCCGCCGACCCGTTCGTGCCGGCGGCCGAGGTCGTCGCCTTCCAGGAGGAGATGCGCCAGGCCGGTGTGGACTGGCAGATGGTCTTCTACGGCGGCGCGGTGCACAGCTTCACCAATCCCGACGCCGGCCGGGCCGGGATCAAGGGGGTGGTATACGACGAGCGTGCCGACCGCCGCTCCTGGCAGGCGATGCGCAATTTCTTCGACGAGCTCCTTAAATGAGTTCTTAGTTTTGAGTTCTTAGTTTTGAGTTAACCCCAAATGCAAGTTCCGAGTCGTACCAGCAAGTTGCCTCAAAGGGTTTCAACTAAAAACTCAAAACTAAAAACTCAAAACTGATTACCCCCGTGCAGGTATCCCCACACCGCCTCCGCCACCTTTGCGGTGATCCCCCTGACCGCCATCAGCTCGTCCACGCTCGCCTCCCGCAGCCGCTTGAGGCTGCCGAAGTGGCGCAGCAGTGCCTGCTGCCGCTTCCCGCCGACCCCCGGGATCTCCCCGAGGAGGGAGGTGATGGTGGCCTTCCCCCTCAGCTTCTTGTGGTAGGTGATGGCAAAGCGGTGGGCCTCGTCGCGGATTTGCGCCAGCAGCAGGAGCGGGGGGGAATTCTGGCGGAGCACCACCGGGTTCTTCCGTCCCGGCAGGAATACCCGCTCGGCGCTCCGCTCGATCTCCTCCCGCATCATCCCCTTCTCGACACGGCTCTTGGCCAGGGCCGCGGCAGCGACCCCCTCAACCCCCAACTCCCGCAGCACCGCCATCAGGACGCTCAACTGGCCGGGTCCGCCGTCCACCACGATCAGGTCGGGGGGGCCGTCCGGTTCCGTCCCCTCCCGGAAGCGGCGGCCCAGCACCTCGCGCATCATGGCGAAGTCGTCGGCCTGGCCGACGGTCCTGATCCGGTAGCGGCGGTAAAGGTTCTTGTCGGGCCGGCCGGCGCGGAACACCACCCGGCTCCCCACCGCGTGCTCGCCGCCGATGTTGGAGATGTCGTAGCACTCGATCCGGCTGGGGAGAGCGGGGAGGTGGAGCCGCTCCTGCAGCTCCTTGAGGGTAGCCTCCGCTCTCCCCGCGCCCTGCGCCTTCTCCGCGGCGGCGGTTGCGGCGTTCCTGGTCGCCAGGGCAACCAGCTCCGCCTTCACGCCGCGCCGGGGGAAGGTGACCGCGACCCGGCTGCCGCGCCGCTCGGAGAGGAGCTCGGCAAGGGCGCCATGCTCCGGCAGGGGGAGCGGCAGGAGCAGCTCCTCGGGGATGAACACCTCCCGGCTGTAGTATTCGTTCAGGAACGAGGCGAGCCCCTCGGCGTCGTCCAGTTCCCAGGCGGGGGAATAGTTGCGGCTGCCGATCATGCTCCCGCCGCGGATGAAGAGGATCACGATCTCCAGGCGGTGTTCCGCGCGGGAAAAACCGATCACGTCCGCGTCGCCGCCACGTGTCACCATCTTCTGCCGCTCCAGGGTGATCTCGATGGAGCGGAGCAGATCGCGGAAGCGGGCCGCCTCCTCGAACCGCTCGGCTGCGGCCGCCTGCGCCATCCTTTTCCTGACGATCTGCAGGAGTTCGCGGTTCTTCCCCTCCAGGAAGAGGGCCGCCCCCTCGGCCAGGGCGGCGTAATCCTGCCGGGAGATCAGCCCATGGCAGGGGGCGGAGCACTGCCTGATCTGGTAGAACAGGCAGGGGCGGCCGCGCCGCCGGCAGCTCTCCAGCGGGTAGTGGCGCAGCGGAAAGATCTTGTACAGCTCCTTCAGCACTTCCCTGGCCGCCGCAGCCGAGGAATAGGGGCCGAAGTAGCGGGCCCCGTCCCGGGGGACCTTGCGGACGATGGCGAGCCGCGGGAACTCTTCGCTCATGTTCATCCTGAGCGAAAAGTAGGTCTTGTCGTCGCGCAGGTTCAGGTTGTAGCGCGGCCGATGCTGCTTGATCAGGGTATTTTCCAGGATCAGCGCCTCTTTCTCGGTGTCGGTGACGATGTAGTCGATCTTCGCCACCCGCGCCATGAGGAACTGGATGTGGTAGCGGCCGTCGCCTGCCTGGCGGAAATAGGAGCGGACCCGCTGCCGCAGGTTTCTCGCCTTCCCCACATAGAGGACCGCGCCGTCCCCCCCTTTCATCAGGTAGACGCCGGGGGAGGAGGGGAAACAGTCAGTTGCTTCAACACCGATCATGGTTCTCAGTATAAAGGAAAAAAAACAACGTATAAACGACTTTTATGGCGGGGGTGCGGGAAGATCGTTCGGATTATTTATTTGACTTTTCAAATGGCAGGTGCTATCCCCTGATTGCGGCAAAGGCGGTCTGTATGCCCTGGCAAAGCCACGTCCATTGCCGATCGCTTTGCGTCCGGATACCGAAATATGCAGGAGGGTGGCAAGCTCGAATGGATACTGTCGGTTGGCGGAAAACCTTTCTCCTCTATATTCTCCCCCTCGCCCTCCTCTCGGCTCCCTTGACTCCGGTTAACAGCTGGGCGCTGGCGTCCAACAACGTCCCCCTGGACAGCCCCGTCTATTACTATCTGGAAAAGCTTGCCTCCTTCGGCCTGATCACCAGCGATTTCAAGGGGATCAGGCCGATTTCCAAGGCCGAAGCGGCCCGGCTCCTGGCCGAAGCCGAACAGAACATGGGGGGAGGAGCGGCAAGCCTTGCCGGGGAAATGATCGAGGCTCTCCGGCGCGGCCTGGAGCGGGAGATCGCCCTGCGCGACAGTCCGCAGGACGCTCCCCTCTTCGCCGCCAAGCCGCTTGCCGCATTCAAGGCGCGCTATGTCTACCTGGACGGGGCCCCGCGCAGCTACGAGCGGCCGGTCCATGATCCGGGGGGGGACGGGGTGTTCGGGATCGGCGCCGGGCTCCGGCCCGACAACCTGTATCCCTCGCCGGTGCAGCAGCACGGCACCGAGGGGACCCCGCTCCTGGAGAACAACGAGGGGGTCGTCTACGGGAATGGGAGCAGCCTGGATCTCCGCTTCAGCAGCGAAGCCTACGCAGGCAGGCATGTGAGCGCCCTGCTGGAACCGCTGTTCCTCTATGGGGAGCGGGACGGCCTGACCCGGTTCCGGCTCAACAAGGGATATGCCAAGCTGGGGGGGGGCGGCCTGGAGCTTGAGCTGGGGCGCGACGCCAACTGGCTGGGGCTCGGGGAGCGGGGGAACATCACCCTTACCAACAACGCGGCGAACTTCGACCTGGCCAAGCTCTCCAGTCCGGAACCGATCGCTGCCGGCTTCCTCGGGGCGCTCAAATACACCCTTATCTTCTCCCGCTTCGACAGGACCGACAGCGCCGGGAAGGCGCGGCGCCCCTTCTTCCTCGCCGCAAAAGTGTCCCTGAAACCGGCCCCTCCCCTGGAATTGGGGCTGAATCTCGGCAGGCAGGTAGGGGGGACAGGGGTGGACAACGGCTTTGGCTCGACGCTCAGGGGGCTGGTCGGCGGGACGAACAACGACAACTCCAACAGCATGGCAGGGCTGGAGCTCCGCTGGCGGCTTCCCTTCCTGCGCAATACCGAGGTCTACGGGGAGTTTTCCGGCGAGGACTCCGCCTCCTTCTGGCCCATCGTGGAAAGCTATGTGGCGGGGATCTACATCCCGCGCCTGAGCGCGGACGGCAGGAACGACTTCCGCTTCGAATACTTCCTCGGGAACCAGATACTCTACACCAACGGCACCTTTCCCTCCGGCTACGTCTACCGCGGCATGCCGGTCGGCCACTCCCAGGGAGGGGCGGCCCAGGATTTCTTTTTCCGCTACCGGCACTGGTTCTCCGCCAGGCACTATGCGGCCCTCGAATATATCCATGGCGAGCGGGGCAATCTGGGGAGAGTCCCGGTCAACGGCTCGGGGGCGTTCGACCCGAACGGAGAGCTGCAGGCGGTGGAGCGGAAGAACTCCTGGCGCGCCTTCTGGAACTTCCCCGTACTGGAGCTGGTCGATGGCGGGATCATGTACGGCTGGGAGCGGGTCGACAACCTTAATCTGGCCGGAGGGGTGAGCCAGACCAACCAGGTGGTGCAGGTGGATCTGTCGTACCGGTACTGATCCGGGTCAGACCCGGCCCCGGGAGTCCCGGCAAATGCTAAACATATAATATATTTAAGCTTTGCGGTTGACATAATACCGGCCAAGTGGTATACGAATAACTCCGTCAAAAGCGTCTGTTAATAAATAGTAATCATTAAGGCTCCTGTTATGAAAATATGTTGCCCCCTGGTCAGCAGGTCCCTCCTTCTTGCCCTGATTTGCCTTATCCTGAGTGGCTGCCCCCGCTATACGCCTCTGCCGGCCGGCACCGTCAAAGAGATCGAAGGTGCCGCCGCCTCTGCCGTCATTGCCAAGGAGACGGTCACCGTTACCGGCGAGCCGCTCGATGCCGCCCCGCCGCCCGACTATCTGGTAGGCGCCGGCGATATCCTGGCGGTAAGCATCTACGGCCGCGCCGATCTGGCCAACCTGGCAGGCAAGGGGAGCCGGGTGGATGTCAACGGCACTATCCAGCTCCCCCTGGTCGGCTCGGTACAGGTGGCCGGGCTTTCCCTCCAGCAGGTGCGCGACCGGTTGCAGGAGGCATTCAGAAAGTACCTGCTGGCGCCATCGGTGGTGGTGGAGGTTGTCGAGTACAAGAGCCACCCCCTCTACCTCCTCGGCCAGTTCAAGATGTCGGGCACCCACTACATGGACCGGCCGATCAACCTCCTCCAGGGGCTGGCGCTCGGGAGCGGTCTCGATTCCACTGCCAATCTGCGTGGCGCCCGACTCCTGCGGGGCAAGAAGATCCTGCCGGTGGATATCTACAGCCTGCTCCATGACGGCGACCAGCGTCAGAACGTCTGGCTGCAGCCGGGCGACACCATCTACGTCCCGGACAACAGCCTGCAGAACGTGTTCGTGTTCGGCGCGGTCAAGACCCCCGGCCCCATCCCTATGAAGAACGGCCAACTCGCGCTCCACCAGGCGGTGGCAGCGGCGGGGGGTCTGGGGGAGACCGGCTACGACCGGAACATCCGCATCATCCGCTCTCTTACCCCCACCAGAGGAGAGCTGATCGTCGTCGACCTGGACCGGATCCTGGCCGGCGAGGCCCGGCCATTCCAACTCATGGACGGCGATATCGTCTACGTGCCCAGGGATCTCGTGGCCAACTGGAACCAGGCCATCAACGAGATCCTGCCGACCCTCCAACTGGCTGGCACCATCCTGAATCCGTTTGTGCAGATTAAATTCCTGAGCGAAGATTAATATCTGATCCCTGGTTGCTCAACCTGGTAGGAATGCCATGATCCCAAATTTGCCAAGCCCTTCCGCCCCAACTCCCCTGCAGCCCGCCGAAGTTCATCTCCATGATTACCTGCGCGTCATCCTGCGGCGGCGCTGGACCTTCCTGGTCGCCTTCTGCGCGGTCTTTTTCGGCGTGGCCGTCTATACCTTTTCCTTGAAGCCGATCTACGAGGCTTCCGCCACCCTGCACGTCAGGGACGAAAAGGGGGGGAACGGGGACCTCCTGGGGGCGCTGGGAGTCAGCCGGCAGAACCCCATCGATGCGGAGATCGAGATCCTCAAGTCGCGCAGCAACGCCGAACAGGTCGTCAAGCGTCTGCAGCTGGACCGGCAGGTGACCAGGCGCTCGCGCGGGCTCTCCTTCAAGATCGCCGATTTCGCCAGCGCCGCGCCGCAGGGCGAATACCACGTGGAGCTGACCGGCCCGGACAGTTACAAGGTCCTCGCTCCGGACGATAGACCGGTCGGCACCGGCAAGAGCGGCGTTCTCCTCCAGTCCGGCGAGCTGCGGCTCCTCCTGACCGACCTGAAGGGGAAGCCGGGCGACAGCTTCCACCTCTCCCTCGCCCCCCTCCAGGCGGCTGCCAATGGCCTGAAAGGGAGGATCAAGGCCGCCGAGGTGGGGAACAAAACGAGAATCATCCGCCTTTCCTTCAGCGACAACAACCCCGTCATGGCCCGGGAAGTGGTCAACACCCTGGCCCAGGTCTACCTGGAGCAGAGCGTTGCCTTCAAGACCCAGGAGGCGCGCAAATCCAGCGAGTTCATCGAGGAGCAGATGAACAGCGTGCGGGGCGACCTCGACGCCGCCGAAAAGAACCTGCAGGCCTACAAGACCGGCGCCGGCGTGGTAATGCTCGACAGCGAAGCGGAGGAACTGGTCAAGAAGATCTCCGACACCGAGAAGGAGCGGACCGGCCTGGCCCTGCAGCGCAAGCAGGTCGAGTTCTCCCTGGCTGCCCTGCGGGATGCGCAGAAGCAGGGGAAGGTCTACACCCCGGCCGGGCTCAAGGACGATCCGGGGGTGGGCGCCATGGCCGGCAAGCTGGCCGACCTGGAGGTGCAGAAGCGGGCGCTCCTTTCCGAGACCACCGACGCCCACCCGCAGGTGAAGGCGCTCCAGGGGCAGATTGACGAGATCCAGCGGAAGCTCATCGCCATCTATGACACCAGCCAGAAGAACCTGGCCAGGCAGGAGGGGGCGGTGGCCCAGACCCTGGCCCGCTACGAAGGGTTGTTCAAGCAGCTGCCGGCTGCCGAGCGGGACCTGGCCCGCCTCATGCGCCACACCAAGGTGAACGCCGACATCTACACCTTCCTCCTCCAGAAGCATGAAGAGGCGCGTATCGCCAAGGCCTCCACCATCAGCAACATCAACGTGATCGACCCGGCCATCACCCCCGGAGCGCCCATCAAGCCGAACAAGAAGAAGAACCTGCTGCTCGGCTTCCTGGTAGGAGCGATGCTCGGCGTCGGCCTCGCCTTCTTCCAGGAGTACCTGGACGATACCATCAAGGACGCCGAAGAGGCGAAGCGCGCCATCGGTCTCCCCCTGCTGGCGGTCATCCCCTTCATCCCGCGCCGGGAAGCGGAGGCGGAAGCAAAGTGCAGCGTATCGCTGATCACCCAGCTGGAGCCGAAGTCGTCGGTTGCCGAGGCTTTCCGTTCCCTGCGCACCAGCCTGCATTTTTCCGCCATCAACCGGGAGAAAAAAATCCTCCTCCTCACCAGCACGTTCCCGGGTGAGGGGAAATCCACCATCTCGGCCAACCTGGCCAATACCCTCTCCCAGACCGGGGCGCGGGTGCTGATCATCGACTGCGACCTGCGCCGCTCCTCCCTCCACGAGAAATTCGGCCACAGCAAGATACCGGGACTGGCCGAGCTCCTGACCGGGGACAGCACCTTCACCGCCGCCCGGCACAACTCCGGGATTTCCGGCCTCGACCTGATCAGCGCCGGCACCACCCCCCCCAACCCGGCGGAGCTCCTCGGTTCCGAGGCGATGCGCCGCTTCCTGGAGACCCACCGGGAGAGCTACGACCATATCATCATCGACGCCCCGCCGGTCCTGGCGGTTACCGATGCCCCGGTCCTCACCGCCATGTCCGACATGGTGCTGGTGGTCATGGAGGCAGGCCGGGTGCCGCTCAAGGCGGCCCAGCGGATGCGCGAGATGCTCGCCACCATCCAGGCCCCGGTGGCCGGCCTTGTGGTGAACGACAAGACCGGCCGGGGCGAGAGCTACGGCTATTACGGCGGCCGATATTACCGGTACGGTTACGGCTATGGCTATGGGTACTATGGGGAGGATGACAGCGCCGCCAAGGCGAAAAAACCGTGGTGGCGGAGGCTGTTTTAGTTTTGAGTTTTTAGTTTTGAGTTTTGAGTTGAAAAAATAAAAACTATGCTAATCATGGATTCGTATGGGCAAAAGCACGATTAGAGAGAAAAGTTATGCTTTTGCCCTGCGGGTGATCGAGCTTTACAAGGAACTGGTCAGGCGAAATGAATACGTACTGTCAAAGCAGTTGTTGAAATCCGGCACCAGCATCGGGGCCAATGTGGAAGAGGCAGCAGCGGGGCAAAGCCGGGCGGATTTCCTCGCGAAGATGTCGATCGCATCAAAAGAGGCGCGGGAAACCCATTATTGGCTGCGGCTCATTCGAGACAGTGAAATCCTTGATGGCGAGGCACTGGAAGGCATTTTAACTGAGGCTGAAGAGATCAGCAAAATGCTGACCGCGATTGTCAAATCGACCGCCACGAGTAAAGCCAAGGTCTGATAGCTAAATGGTTCCAACTCAAAACTCAAAACTCAAAACTCAAAACTCAGTTGATTGGCATTGCCATCTGTTGCCCGGCATCGACGACGGCCCCGCCACCATGGAGGAAGCGGTGGCAATGGCCGCGGCCCTCAGGGAAGCGGGATTCACCGAGGTCTGTTGCACGCCGCACCTGATCAAGGGGTATTATGATGCCGATAACGATACGGTCAGAAAGATCGTCGCGGCGCTCCAGGCAAGGCTGAACGATGAGCGCATAGAGTTGGAGCTCCTTCCGGGCCGGGAGTACTACCTGGACGAGTTCCTCCTCGACTACCTCAAAGACCCCCTGCCGCTCGGCCACACCAGGCACATCCTCGTCGAAGTCCCGAACCACGTGTCAGCCGCGCATGTAAAAGAGGCATGCTACCGGATCAAGTGCAGCGGCTACACCCCGATGATCGCCCATCCGGAACGGTGCCTGCTTTTTGCAGTAGCAGAAAAACAAACGGCTGGCTGGTTCAAGGTTCTCGGTTCGCTGTTCAAGGTTGGGAGCTCGCAACAAGACGTCGAACGTCGAACGTCGAACGTCGAACGCTCAAATAATCCGCTGCTGGATTATTTGCGGGACATTGGCTGCAAGTTCCAGGGGAACCTGGGGAGCTTTGCCGGCCTGTATGGCGGGCGGGTGAAGGGTACCGCGGAGAAGCTGAAGGAGTTGGGAATCTATAGCCACTTCGGCAGCGATCTCCATTCAGCTGCGAGCATGGGGCAGATCTTGGCTGGCGCGGATGCTGCGGGAATATCCGGTGCCATCTTGGAAGCCTGACCCCGAATTTTCGGGTTAACCAGTTGCTGGCAGCTGGCAGCTGGTGGCTGGAAACCCACTGAGACTCGACATGCCGATCAAGAGTTAGCCAACGACCAGCAACCAGCGACCAGCGACCAGCAACCAGCAACCAGCAACCAGCAACCGCATCCCTGGATAACGATGAACGAATCCCGTAAAAAGAAAATTCTCCTCGTCTTCGGCACCCGTCCCGAGGCGATCAAGATGGCCCCGGTGGTGAAGGAGTTGCAGAAACACCCCGACAAGTTCGAAACTCTCGTCTGTGTCACAGCCCAGCATCGGGAGATGCTCGATCAGGTGCTGGAGATATTCGCCATCCGAGCCGATTATGACCTGGACATCATGCGGCCGGGGCAGGACCTCACGGACGTGACGGCCAACGTCCTTGTCGGCCTTCGGGGTATCCTGGCCCAGGCCCGTCCCGACCTGGTCCTCGTCCATGGCGACACGACCACCACCATGGCGGCTTCCCTCGCTGCTTTCTATGCCGGCGTTCCGGTGGGGCATGTGGAGGCGGGGCTGCGCACCGGCAACAAGCATGCCCCCTTTCCAGAGGAGATCAACCGCCGGGTGACCGGCTGCGTGGCCGATATCCATTTCGCTCCCACCGACCGGGCACGGCAGAACCTTCTGGCGGAAGGAGTATGCGATGAGACGATCCACGTCACCGGCAACACGGTCATCGACGCTCTGTTCATGGCAATAGAGAAGATAAGGGCGGGAAACCTGGAGGAGGAAATCATTCGGCGAATTACCGCTAACTACCCAAACTTCCAGAGGGTATTCTCCAGAATGGGTTCAACTCAAAATTCAAAACTCAAGACTCAAAACTCGGATGAGTCAAAGCTCATCCTCGTAACTGGTCACCGCCGGGAAAACTTCGGCGAAGGATTCGAAAACATCTGCCTTGCCTTGCATGACATAGCCGCGGCCCATCCCGAGGTGGAGATCATCTATCCGGTCCACCTGAACCCCAATGTCCGGGAGCCGGTGCACCGTATCCTTACCGATGTGGCCAATGTCCACCTGATCGAGCCCCTCGATTATCTCCCCTTTATCTGGCTGATGGACCGGTCATACATGATTATCACCGATTCCGGCGGGGTGCAGGAGGAAGCGCCGTCACTGGGGAAGCCGGTGCTGGTCATGCGGGAGACCACCGAGCGGCCGGAGGCGGTCCAGGCTGGGACGGTGAAACTGGTGGGAACGGATCGGCAGCGGATCGTTGCGGAAGCGACTGAACTCCTTTGTAACCAGAATGCCTATGACCGGATGTCACATGCCCATAATCCCTATGGAGACGGGAAGGCGGTCGAGAGGATTGCCGCGCGGCTGGGCAGCTAGCAGCTAGTAGCTAGTAGCTGGCAGTTGGCAGCTAGCGACCAGCGACCAGCGACCAGCGACCAGCGAGATTCTCTCTGTGAACTCTGCGTTCTCAAGTGAGCGCAGCGAACGGGCGAGAGATAAGGTGCTGTGAGCCAACGACCAGCAACCAGCATCCGTGGCATAAAAGAGCAGGAGGTTCTGAATGCAAAAGGATCATCTGGAAATATTACTTGAGGACATTCGTGGCAAATTTGACCTGGTCCTCGAAGGGCATGAAGTCCTTCGCAGTGAGATTCTTGAGCTTGGTCGCAAGACCGATGAACGTTTTGATCTGGTCGATTTCAAGATTGACACCCTGAACAAGAAAATCGATGCCGTTGATGAGAAACTCAGCAGGAAAATTGATGCCGTTGACGATAAACTCAGCAAGAAAATTGATGCCGTGTCCGCCGATCTCTCCGCCCACCGGGCCGACACCGAGGCGCATCATGGGGTGTACCGGGTGAAGGAAGGTTAACCAGTTGCTGGCAGCTGGTGGCTCGTGGCTGGAAACCCACTGGAGACTCGACATGCCGATCAAGAGTTAGCCAACAACCAGCAATCAGCAACCAGCAACCAGGACGTTCCTTTGGAGGGATCCATGAACGAGGATGATTTCAACAAAATTGAAGGTATGCTGTCGCGGCACATTGGAGCGATGGCGGAAGACTTTCAGCACAAGCTGGATATTGTTGTCGAAGGTCAGCAGATGCTGGCTGAGCGGATGGACCGGATGGAGGAGCGGCTTGAAAAGGTAGAAAACAAGATCGATCGTGTTGAAGTGAAAGTAGCCGCCGTCGCCGCCGACCTTTCCGCCCACCGGGCCGATACTGAGGCGCACCATGGGGTGTATCGGGTTAAAGAAAGTTGAGTAAGATGCTCCGGAATTCCGGCAATAGATAATAGGCAAGAGAATGCCCCCCTGGGTTCGTCCTGGAAGGGGAGTGTAGGTCAGGGGAGAGAAGTTTGCGGGGATGGGCGATGAAAGTGCATGGGGAGTATTGTCAGTGAAAAGAGCTCTGATCTGCGGCATATCGGGCCAGGACGGGGCGTATCTCGCCCAGTTGTTGTTAGCCAGGGGATATGAAGTCTTCGGCACGTCCCGAGACGCGCAGATGTCATCGTTCCAGAACTTGGCTGCTCTGGGGATTCGCCAGCAGGTCCGGCTGGAATCCATGGCCTTGAACGACTTCAGGAGCGTATTGCAGACTTTGACAAAGATCCGGCCAGAAGAGGTTTACAACCTTGCGGGACAGAGTTCCGTCGGTCTTTCGTTCCAGCAGCCGGTGGAAACTCTGGAGAGTATCAGTGTTGGCACGTTGAATCTATTGGAAGCAATCAGGTTTTGCGGAGAACCGATCAGGTTATACAATGCCGGCTCCAGTGAATGTTTTGGCAACACCGACGGCGCCGCTGCGGATGAATCCACCCCTTTTCGCCCGCGCAGCCCTTATGCCGTGGCAAAGGCCGCGGCATTCTGGGAGGTGGCCAACTATCGCGAGGCGTACGGCCTGTTTGCCTGTTCCGGCATTCTTTTCAATCATGAATCACCGCTTCGTCCGGAACGGTTTGTGACCAAGAAGATCATCGCAGCGGCCTGTCGAATTGCAGCAGGGAGTCGGGAAACGCTCCATTTAGGGAATACCTCCATCCAGCGTGACTGGGGATGGGCTCCTGAATACGTGGAAGCCATGTGGCGTATGCTGCAACAGGAGCAGGCGGATGATTTTGTTATCGCAACGGGAGAAACGAACAGTCTGGAAGATTTTGTGGGTGCCGCCTTCAAACAAGTGGGCCTTTCATGGCGAGACTATGTGGAAATAGATTCGGGTCTGCTCCGACCGACGGATTTGAAGATAGGGCGGGCCAATCCTTCCAAGGCGAAGGAATTATTGGATTGGCAGGCGAATTACAGAATGCGGGATGTTGTCAGTATGATGATGGAACAGGAATTTAGTTGAAATGTTAGCCAGTTGCTGGTAGCTGGTAGCTGGTGGCTCGTGGCTGGAAACCCACTGGAGACTCGACAAGCCGATCAAGAGTTAGCCAACGGCCAGCAACCAACAACCATATAGGTTTTCTTCAGTGTGCTGCATCCGTGGCATAAAAGAGCAGGAGGTTCTGAATGCAAAAGGATCATCTGGAAATATTGCTTGAGGACATTCGCGGCAAATTTGACCTGGTCCTCGAAGGGCATGAAGTCCTTCGCAGCGAGATTCTTGAGCTTGGTCGCAAGACCGATGAACGTTTTGATCTGGTCGATTTCAAGATCGACACCCTGAACAGGAAAATCGATGCCGTTGACGAGAAACTCAGCAAGAAAATTGATGCCGTGTCCGCCGACCTTTCCGCCCACCGGGCCGATACTGAGGCGCATCATGGGGTGTATCGGGTGAAGGAAGGGGATTGACAGCCAGTTGGAGTGTCAATGTTAAAGATTTGACCCCTTATCTGTTATGACCTCAAAAGTTAACCTGATTATCGCTGATCTTCAGCTATTCAGCTTCCTCCCCCTTCAAGGGGGAGGTTAGGAGGGGGATGGGGGGCTTCGAGGCTGCCAGTACCCATCCCCACCCCGCCCCTCCCCTTG
>JAMPXD010000053.1 GCA_023701365.1 Geobacteraceae bacterium | reverse complement strand
GCAAAGTGAGAAGTGAGAAGTGAGAAGTGAGAAGTGAGAAGTGAGAAGTGAGAAGTGAGAAGTGAGAAGTGAGAAGATGAGCCCCGCCGGAAACGGCGGGGCTTTTTCGTGTCTATCCCTCAGAGGAGCCGGTCGATCGCCTCGAAGTCGATGACCCGTTCGGCGGACGAGCGGATCAGCTCGATCTTCTCGTCGTCCTCGGCGCTGATCTTGGAGATGTGGCCGGTAATGGCGGAGAAGACATTGGCGGTCGAATCGATGATGCGGATATAGGGGATGCCGCTGTCGTCGAGGATCTGCTGGGTGATGGCGGATACCGGCGCCTGGCCGGGTATGACCAGGCCGGCGATCTTTTCCCGGTAGGCGGGGATGTGGTAGAGGGAAGAGAGGGTGACGATCAATTCGTCACGGGAACTGGTGGTCAGCAGAAGGGTCGATGCGGCGAGGAGGTCGATCACCTTCTGGGACGAGGCGGCGCCGAGCTGGATGTGGTGGATGATCCGGCTGCGCGCACCGGGGTCGCCGTGGAGCGGGTGGTCGAGGAGCCGGGAGATATGGTTGAGGGTGGGGTTGGCGAGAACCGGCGAGTAGTCGAAGGCCCCGGTCACGGGGAGAGCGAGCGGGGCAAAGGCCCTGGCCAGGTAGCCGAGCGATTCGTCCCGCTTTTCAGGCAGGAGCCGGTTGACCAGGAGGAGCTTCACCGCGCTCCCCTCTGCCCGGTAGAGGGGGAGGTTCAGGAGGACCGAATCGATCACGTTGCCGATGCCGCCGCCGCTCACCATCACCGTGGGGGCGCCGCACAGGCTTGCCACCCGGGCGTTGTTCAGCCCCACCACGGAGCCGACCCCGCCGTGGCCGGCACCTTCGATGACGAGAAAATCGTACTTCTCCTCCATCTCCCGGCAGGCGCTGACGAGCCTTTGTTCCAGCTCGGCGGTCGTGATGGAGCCGTCGAGGAACTTTTTGGTCGAGCCCCGCCCCAGCACCACCGGCGACATGAGGCGGATGTCCTCTTCCATGCCGAAGACCCTGGCCATCAGGGCGGCGTCCTTGTCCACCACCCTGCCGTTGAACTCCAGGCATTTCGGGCCGACCGCCTTGATGAAGCCGACCCGGGCGTATTTCTGCCGCGCCAGGTGGACCAGGGAGAGACTGATGGTGGTTTTGCCGGTGTTCTGGCCGGTGGCGGCGATGAAGATTTTCCTGCACATGATCTGACCAGCCCCCTGTCTTGGAGATGTTCCGCAGTCAGTATAGCGGAGCGGCGAAAGGGGAGGCAATCGTGTATACCGTATCCGCCGTATACGTTTACGTCCGGATGCGGGAAGCGGATTCGGGAGGAAGTGGTATAATTTCCCTGGCGCAATACTATCTGCATCAGGAGGTGACTCATGCTGGTCAATACCTACCGTACGCTGGTGCATGCCCAGCCGGATACTGTCTGGAAGGTCTTGTTGGACCGGGTGGAGAACCCGCAGAACTACCTGCACGGGGTTGACGGGGTGCGGGTCGTCGAGCGCTCGGCCGGCGGGATCGTCCGTGAGCTCAAGTGGGAGGGGAAGACCATCCGGGAGAAGATCGTGCCCGACCGGGGCCAGTACCGGATTGCCGCCGAGCTGCTCGAACACCCGCTCTACGCCGGCACCGTGGTCACCCGGGCCGCTCCCACCTCAGTCCAGAACCCGATGGCGCCGCTCTACCTGGAGACCGAGGTGAGGCTGGAGCGCAAATCATTCCACGTCGAGGGGCTGGTGAAGACCGAGGAAGAGATGGTCGCCGATATCGAAAAAGAGTTGCAGGCAGTGAAGGAGAAGGCGGAGGAGCTGGAGCGGAGGGGAGGATAAGGGGGAGGGTGTTGGTGGCAGTGTGTTAGTAACCGTGCCTGAATAAATGGGGGGAACCATGTCCTCAACAAACAGAACGCCGGTCTTGTCCGGGTGGAAAAGATTCATTCTCTTCGGCATATTCCCCCTCCTGACGCTCCCCTTCATCTTTTTCTATGCCTTGTCGGCCTGGTGGCTGTTGCGTCTGCTGGACGGCTTTCCCGGCGGCTTCTTCAAGCGGCACCCCGAGCTGACGGTTGCTGCTCTGGTCATTCTTGCCGGTTTCCTGTTCATCATCACCGCCCGGACGATCTGGGAGAAGATGCGGGCCCGCATTTCCTGACCGGTGCGGCCCGGTCTTGTCCGGAAACTGAAACGGCCCCCGGGTTTCCCCGGAGGCCGTTTTCGCCCAGGCTATTTCTTCGGCGCCCCTTCCGGCGGCGCGCTGTCGAAGATCTTCAGGATCTCGTCGGTCACCTCGGTAACCTGGTATTTCCCGTCGCTGTAAATAATATCCCCTTTCCGGATGACCAGGGCAAAGCCGTTCTTCGGGGCGTATTCCTTGATGGCCTTCTCGATCCCCGCCATGATCCTGATGCTGATCTCTTCTTCCTTGGCCTGCAGTTCCTTCTGGGCGTTCTCGGCCGCTTCCCGGTACTGATCGAGCTTTTTCCGGATTTCCTTCTCCTTGGCGGTCATCTCCTTGGCAGACAGCTGTTTCCCTTTTCCTTCAAGGGCATCCTTGAGTTTGTTCAGCTCGGCCTCCCTCGCTTTCAGTTTCCCCTGCAGCTTGGCGGCGATTTTCTCCATGGCCTTGGTGGCTTCTGCGCCTGCCTTGGATTCCAGGGCGATCCTGCGGAGGTCGACGGAGGCGATCCTGGCTTCGTCGGCCGCAAGCGCGGCGCCGGCAACGGAGACTGCTAACAGGGTCAGGATGGGGATCAACAGGCGTTTCATGTGGGTTCTCCTTTGTTTATTCAGGTTGACAGGCTGGAGGCTGAAGACTGAAGGAAATTACCAATCCGGCCTTCAGTCTTCAGTCTGGCAAGCGCTCCAGGAGCGCCACGTTTTCCACGTGGGGGGTCTGGGGGAACATGTCCACCGGCTGGACCTCCAGGGTCCGGTAGCCGAGCCGGCTGAGCTGGTCGAGGTCGCGGGCGAGGGTCCGGGGGGAGCAGGAGACGTAGATGATCCGGCCCGGCGCGAGCTGGGCCGCGTCTTTCAGGACCTCCGCGTCGCACCCCTTGCGGGGCGGGTTGAGGACGATCAGATCGACCTTTTTTCCTTCGTCTTTGAGCCCTTCCAGGAGCTCTGCCGCGTCCCCCGCCTCGAAGCGGCAGTTCCTGACCCCGTTCAGGCGGGCGTTCTTCTCCGCGTCGGCCACAGCCGCCTCGACCGCCTCGATCCCGAGGACCTCGCACGCCCCCTTGGCGAGGAACAGGGAGATCCCGCCGATGCCGCAGTAGAGGTCGAGCACCGTTTCCCGGCCGGTGAGGCGCGCCCATTCCCGGACCTTTTCGTAGATGAGCCGGGCGCCGCCGCCGTTGACCTGGAAGAAGGAGCGGGGCGAGATGGCGAAGCGGACCCCGCCGATGCTGTCGGAAAGCTCCTTCCTGGGGGTGAGAAAGAAATAGTCCCGTTCCCCGAGGATGACGTTTCCGGCCGAGGGGTTGACGTTCTGGACCATCACCTCCACCTCGGGGACCGTGGTCTGCAGGTGTTTCCCCAGGTGGTGGATCTCGTTGAAACTGCGCTGGCTGGTGACGAAGATCGCCATGGCCCGGTTTTCCGTCTCCGAGACCCGGACCACCAGGTAGCGCAGCATCCCGGTGCCGCTCCGGGCGCTGTAGATCGGCACCTTTCCCTTCCTGATCCCCTCCTTGACCGCCTGCACAACCTTGTTGATCAGGGGGTGGTGCAGGGGGCAGTCGCCGATGTCGATCACGTCGTGGGAGTTTCTCCGGTAGATGCCGATCAGCGGCGCCGCGAACTTGCCCGTGACCACCAGCTTCGCGGAGTTGCGGTAGTGGAGCGGACTGGGGGAGGGGAGGGGAGGGTGGAGCGTCACCCCCTGGAGGGAGCGGTAGCCGTTGAGGGCGTTTGCCACGAGATCCCGTTTCCAGTCGAGCTGGGCCGGGTACTTCATGAGGATCAAGGGACAGCCGTCGCAAAAGGCCCCCTTGTCACAGGGGGGCGTCTGGAGCCGGGTCGGGCTGTGGCGGAGCACTCTTACGGCCGCGGCGAAGATCTCCCGGCGGCCGACATAGGTGATCCTGGCCCGGACCGTTTCGCCGGGCAGCGCCCCGTTCACCAGGACGGGCATCTCGGCGAGCCTGCTGAGCCCGAAACCCTCCTCGTCGAGGGTGGCGACGGAGAGCTCAACCATGTCGCCGATGCGCGGTTTTGTGTCGGCCTTTTCCCGGCCGGTGGATGGACGTTCCTTTTTCATAGGGGGTCTATCAAATACCAATCTCCCGGTTTTGTCAATCCCTCTTTGGCAGGACCCCGTCAAACCCTCCTTGACTTTTCCCCCCTCTTTTCGCTACTATGCCCCGTTATGAAAAAGCTGACCAGACAGATCCAGGTGGGAAACGTGCGGATCGGCGGCGGGGCTCCCTGCTCGGTCCAGTCGATGTGCAACACTGACAGCCGCGACGTGGCCGCGACCCTCGGCCAGATCAGGGCCTTGGCTGAAGCCGGGTGCGAGATCGTCCGTTGCGCGGTGCCGGACATGGCGGCAGCGGAGGCGCTCGGGGCGATCAAACGGGAGAGCCTGATCCCGGTGATCGCCGACATCCACTTCGACTACCGGCTCGCCCTCAAGGTGCTGGAGGGTGGGATCGACGGGCTGCGGCTCAACCCGGGGAACATCGGGGAAAAGTGGAAGGTGGCGGAGGTGGTGAAGAGCGCCGCCGAGCGGCGGGTGCCGATCCGGATCGGGGTCAACGCCGGCTCCCTGGAGAAGGAGCTCCTGGAGAAATACGGCCACCCGACCGCCGAGGCGATGGTGGAGTCGGCCCTGGGGCATGTCCGGATCCTGGAAGAGCTGGGGTACGACCAGATCAAGATCTCGCTCAAGGCCTCCGACGTGCCGAAGACCGTGGCGGCCTACCGGCTCCTCTCCGAAAGGGTCGACTATCCGCTCCACATCGGCATCACCGAGGCGGGGACGCTCTTCTCCGGCACCGTCAAGTCGGCGGTTGGCCTCGGCATCCTCCTCGCCGACGGGATCGGCGACACTATGCGGGTCTCCTTGACCAGCGACCCGGTGGAGGAGATCAAGGTCGGCTTCGAGATCCTCAAGGCCCTGGGGCTGCGCCAGCACGGGGTCAACTTCGTTTCCTGCCCCACCTGCGGCCGTTGCCAGATCGACCTGATCCGGGTGGCCGAGGAGGTGGAGCGGCGGCTGGCCGGCATCGACAAGCCGATCACCGTGGCGGTCATGGGGTGCGTGGTGAACGGCCCGGGCGAGGCCCGGGAGGCGGACGTCGGCTTGGCCGGCGGCCGGGGGGAGGGCCTCCTGTTCCGGCACGGCGAGGTGGTCCGCAAGGTGCCGGAGAGCGAGATGGTGGAGGCACTGTTGGAGGAAGTAGATAAAATCGTGAAACAGTTTTGAGTTATCAGTTTTGAGTTTTGAGTTACAACCATAAAAGGCTCAAAACTCCGACTCCAACTGAATTTAACTCAAAACTAATAACTCAAAACTCAAAACTGAGGTTCCAATGCGCTATTCCCAGTATTTCATTCCCACGGTAAAAGAGACCCCCTCCGACGCCGAGGTGATTTCCCACCAGCTGATGCTCCGGGCCGGGATGATCAGGAAGCTCGCCGCCGGCATCTACAACTACCTCCCCCTGGGGCTGCGCTCCATCCGCAAGGTGGAGAACATCGTCCGCGAGGAGATGGACCGCGCCGGCGCCATCGAGATCCTGATGCCGACCGTGCAGCCGGCCGAGCTCTGGCAGGAGTCGACCCGCTGGGAGCAGTATGGCAAGGAGCTCCTCCGCTTCAGGGACCGCAAGGAGGCCGAATTCTGCCTCGGACCGACCCACGAGGAGGTGGTGACCGACCTGGTGCGGCGCGAGGTGAAGAGCTACCGGCAGATGCCGCTCAACCTGTACCAGATCCAGGGGAAGTTCCGCGACGAGATCCGTCCCCGTTTCGGCCTGATGCGCGGCCGCGAGTTCATCATGAAGGACGCCTATTCCTTCGACGTGGACAGCGCCGCCGCTGACCTCTCCTATGACAAGATGTACCAGGCCTACCGGCGCATCTTCGAGCGGTGCGGCCTCAATTTCCGCGCGGTGGAGGCGGACACCGGCTCGATCGGCGGCACCTCCTCCCACGAGTTCATGGTGCTGGCCGAGTCGGGGGAGGACGCCATTGCCTCCTGCTCCTGCTGCCACTACGCTGCCAACGTGGAGAAGGCCGAGGCGCGCCCCTTCGCCGCCCCGGAGCACGCCGAGCCCCGCCCCCTGGAGCGGGTGGCCACCCCCGGCAAGCGGACGATCGAGGAGGTTTCCTCCTTTCTTTCCATCCCCGCCGCGACCATGGTCAAGACCCTGATCCTCATGGCCGACGACCAGCCGGTGGTGGCGCTCCTGCGGGGGGACCACGACCTGAACGAGATCAAGCTGAAGAACCTGCTCGGCTGCGAAACCCTGGAGATGGCGGGGGACGAGGTGGTGGAGCGGGTCACCGGTGCGCCGACAGGATTTGCCGGCCCGGTGGGGCTGAAGGCGCGGATGGTGGCCGACCTGGCGGTGCAGGGGATGCGAAACTTCGCCACCGGCGGCAACGAGAAGGACATCCACCTGAAGAACGTCAACCTGGAGCGGGACTGCGCGGTCACCCGCTTCGCCGACATCCGCAATGTGGTCCACGGCGACCCCTGCCCCCGCTGCGACGCCGGCGAGCTGGAGATGTGGCGCGGCATCGAGGTGGGGCACGTCTTCAAGCTCGGCACCAAGTACTCCAAGGCCTTGAGCGCCACCTATCTGGACGCGGACGGCAAGGAGCAGATCATCTTCATGGGGTGCTACGGGATCGGCGTCAGCCGCACCGTGGCCGCCTGCATCGAGCAGAACCACGACGAAAACGGGATCGTCTTCCCGCTCCCGATCGCCCCGTTCCACTGCATCGTCTCCGCCGTCAACTACACCAAGGAGGAGGCGGTGCGGGAGGCGTGCGAGGCGATCTACCGTAAGCTCGCCGATGCCCGAGTGGAGGTCCTCCTCGACGACCGTGACGAGCGGCCCGGGGTGAAATTCAAGGACGCCGACCTGATCGGGATTCCGCTGCGGATCGTGGTGGGGGCGAAGAACCTGGCCGAGGGAAAGGTGGAGCTGAAGCAGCGCCGGGGCGGGGAGGTCGAGCTTCTGACAATCGCCGAGGCGGTGGAGAAAGTGAAGGGGATGGTGGCTGCAATAGGCTAAGGGCTAAGGGCTAAGGGCTAAGGGCTAAGGGCTAAGGGCTAAGGGCTAAAGGAAAATCAAGACCTTTTGCCTTTAGCCTCGTGCCTTTAGCCGGTTTTGGGAGTTTACATGACCCGCGATGAAGCACGTGCAAAAATCATCTTCGCCCTCGACGTGGAGAGCTTCGCCGAGGCGAAGCACTGGGTCTCGGTGCTGTCGGGGCATGTGGGGATGTTCAAGGTGGGGAAGCAGCTCTTCACCGCCAATGGTCCCGACATCGTCCGGATGGTCGAGAATTTCGGCGGCGAGGTCTTCCTCGACCTGAAGTACCACGACATCCCCAACACGGTGGCGATGGCCTCCCTGGAGGCGGCCCGACTCGGGGCGCGGCTGATCAACCTCCACGCCCTGGGGGGGTACGAGATGATGGCGCGGACCGTGGAGGTCCTCGACCGGGAATTCGCCGGCAGGGAGCGGGCAAAGGTGCTGGCGGTCACCATCCTCACCTCTTCTACCGAGGAGACCCTCCGCGAGGTGGGGATCGAACATCCGGTGCCGGAAATGGTGGTAAGGCTCGCCATGCTCGCCAGAAAGGCGGGGATCGACGGGGTGGTCGCCTCCCCCCGGGAGGTGCCGCTGATCCGCGAGGCGTGCGGCGCCGATTTTCTGGTAGTGACGCCAGGGGTCCGGCCGGCCTTCGCCTCGACGGATGACCAGAAGCGGGTGATGACTCCTGGGGAGGCGGTCCTGGCCGGCGCCGACTACCTGGTGATCGGCCGTCCGATCAGCGCTGCCGCCGATCCCCTGGCTGCGGCAGAGGCGATCGTCCAGGAGATCATGGCGGTGGAAGGGTGAGGGGCAGGCAAGAATGAAAGACGAGTTCATCTACGGCATAAACCCGGTAATGGAGGCACTGCGCGGCGACAGGCAGGCATTCGAGCTTTTTGTCGCCGGCGGGGGGCACGACCGGCGGATGGAGAAGATCCTCGCCCTGGCGGCCGGGAAGGGGGTGCCGGTCCGGCAGCGGGAAAAGGGGGACCTCACCCGCCTGTGTGGCACCGATTATCACCAGGGGGTGGCGCTCCGGGTGGCGCCGTTTCCCTATGCCGATCTGGCGGACGTTCTCTCCAGCTGGCGCGCCTCGGGGGAGAACGGGCTCCTGCTGGTTCTCGACGGGATCCAGGACCCCCACAACCTGGGGGCGCTGATCCGGAGCGCCGCCTGCGCCGGGGCCCAGGGGGTGATCATCCCGCAGGACCGGGCTGCAGGGATCACGGCGACGGTGGAGAAGTCCGCCGCCGGCGCCACCGAGACGATCCCGGTGGCCCGGGTCGCCAATATCGCCCAGACCCTGGAAGAGCTGAAGAGGGACGGCTTCTGGGTCTACGGCGCGGCCGACAATGCCGCCGCCCCGGTGTACGGCCAGGACTTCACCGGCCACGTGGCGCTGGTGATCGGCGGTGAAGGGGAGGGGATCCGGCCGCTGGTCAGGAAGAAGTGCGATCTCCTGGTCGCCATCCCCATAAAAGGGGGGGTCGCATCGCTCAATGCGTCGGTAGCCGGCGGCATCATGCTGTTCGAGGTGGTCCGGCAGAGGTCGTCGACTGTGCGGTCCTAGGTATACTCGCTCCCTTGAACAACCTCTTCACTGGAAAGCCCCGGAGATAGCCATCTCCGGGGCTTTGTTTTTTCCGGAGACGGATGGGTCGCCGTTGCGCGTGAAAAATATATGTCGCAATAGTTGCTCCTAATGAATAATGGGGTATCCTTTAATCAAGTTTGACACACTCTATTTACTGTTTTGGCCGAGGAAAATATGGAAACAAGACAGGCAGCAAGTGAAAAAGTTGAGCTCTTCAGGCGTTTCACCGCCATAGTTGCTGTTGTCGTAACCCTCTATTATCTCTACTGGCGGGGTACCGAAACTCTCAATCCCGATGCCCTGTTTTTTTCCTGGGCACTATACGGCGCAGAACTGTTCGGCGCCGTAACTACGTTTCTTTTCTATTTCATGGCTTGGAAGCCCCGCATCCGGACCACACCACCGCCACCACTTGAGGGGAGGTCAGTTGATGTCCTGATCCCCACGAAGAGCGAGCCGGTTCATGTGCTGAGAAAAACCCTCCTTGCCTGCAGGGATTTGAGCTACCCCCACAGGACCCTGGTGCTCGACGACGGCGAGCGGCAAGAAGTCCGCCGGCTGTGTGAGGAGCTCGACTGCGTTTACCTGGCGCGTACCGAGCATGCAGGGGCGAAGGCCGGCAACCTGAACTTCGGCCTGAAACATTCCAAGGCGGAGTTCATTGCCGTCTTTGATGCGGACCATGTCCCTCTTCCCAATTTCATCGAGCGTCTGATCGGCTACTTCAGGGACGAGAAGGTCGCGTTCGTGCAGGCGCCGCAGGAATTCTACAATACCGATTCTTTTCAGCACCGGCAGGATAACAGGCGAAAATACATCTGGGGAGAGCAGTACCTGTTTTTCTCCCTGCTCCAGCCGGGCAAGGACCACTGGAACTCCGCCTATTTCGTCGGAAGCTGTGCGCTGCTCCGCAGGAAACCTCTTGACGAGGTCGGCGGGTTTGCCACCGGAACGATCACCGAAGACATGCTGACCTCGATCAGGATCCACGCCAAGGGGTGGGTGTCCGTCTACCATAAAGAGAACCTTGCGTATGGCATTGCCGCGGAAACTATTCTTCCGTTCCATATCCAGAGGCAGCGCTGGGGGGTCGGTAACTGGCAGATATTCTTCACGGCCAACCCTTTTCTGCTCAGGGGACTGACATTTCCCCAGCGGCTCAACTACCTGGCTTCGATGATCTACCCGTTGGAAGGTTTCCAGAAGATCGTTTTCTACATCACCCCCCCGATTGCCCTTTTCACCGGCGTCCTGCCGATGAGGGCAATGGACATGAACTATCTCTATCACTTTGTCCCGTACTTCATGCTCACCCTCTTCGGATTCAACGAGATGGCCAGAGGCTACGGCGGCCAGATCATGCTCGAGCAGTTCAGCATGGGGAAGTACTTCACCTACATAAAATCGGTACTGCTCTTCCTCTTTCCCAAGCTGCGCAGTGAATTCAAGGTGACCCCTAAAGGTGATAACCGCCTGGCGCCCTATTCGTTCATCGTTCCACAGTTGATCGTCCTGCTGGGGAGTTTTCTCGCCGTAATGTATGCCGTGGTGGAGCTCTTGCTCGCCAGGAGGCATGACAATTTCATCGTCGCAGTCAATTGTTTCTGGGCTATTTACAACAGCGGTCTCGCCATCGCCATCATCCAGTATGACTATAAAAAGCTTTTCCAGCGGCGGACCCATTTCAGGATTCCCGATGCCGTTCCCTGCCATTACTCGATAATTCCCCTGGCTGGCGAAGACCCGAAGAGACTTCTCGCCGTGGCGAACAACCTGACCGAGGATGGTGCGTCGGTGGTAATCATCGGCCAGGTTCCGATTGGCCGGGAAATCAATGTGGGGCTGATGTTTCCGACTAAAACGGTAGTTGTCAGAGGTGAGGTGGTGCAGGAAAAGAGCATTGCCGTGAAGGGGGTCCCGGTCTCGGATCTCGGCATCCGCTTCGTTAACGAGGACAGGGAGAGCCGCGATTACATAACCCGCTACCTGCATGAGTTTGCGATCAGCAAGTTCATGAACGAGTACTCGACGCAGTACAAGACCTATCTGGAAAAGAGGTTCATGCCCGATCGTCATTTCACGGAGCGGGCATATCGGGCGTTGACCTACCTTCCCGTCGCGGTCCGTAGCGAAACAAACAAAGAAACGTGCGGGGTCATTCGCGACATTTCCGAGAGCGGCATGCTCTTGTTGTCACGAATCCATCTGGCACAGGGCGACAACATCTCGCTCAAGGTCGTTCTCGGCAGGGAGGTGCTTTCCCTGAAGGGGACGGTTACCAGGGAGGACATGTCTGACAGCGGAAATTTTCAGGAATTCCTGGTGGGAGTGAAGTTGGATGACGGGCACAGCGATGTGGTGCGAAGGATACTGGAGATCGCTGACCACATCGGAGGATTCGTACAGGCATGACGCGCAGCGCGGACAGAAACGGCATCACGTTCGTGATGGTCATCATCTATGCGATACTTGCCATGGGTTGGAATCTCGACTACGGCTCGGTATTCCATGATGAGGCCCTGAACATCCGCATGGGGGGGGAGGTTCTCAACGGGGGGGCATGCCCCAACTGCGCCCAGAATACGGGGACCGTGCTCATTCATCCGGTCCTTGCCTATCTCGGAGATGCGGCTGGCGGCTTGGCGGGAGCGCGGGGGGTGAGCGCGCTGTTCGGGGTGGGGTTGGTCATTGCCGTGTACAGGGCGGCAAAGATACTTTTCTGCGAAAAACTGGCATTTTTTGCCGCCCTGCTGCTGCTGTTCACCGGGACGGTGATGTATCTGGCGAAACTGGCCACTTACGATATGCCGGCTTCCTTTTTTCTGGCACTCTCATTCCTTATGATCGTCAAATCCATCACGGAGACACACCCGCGCACGAAAAACCTTTCTCTTGCCGCCAGCGCCATCAGCCTCTTCGTTGCCGGCATCACGAAGTACCTGGTGGCCATTTTCTGGATTCCCCTTGCCGGCTATGCATGCTGGAAGCATAAATTCCCCCGCTGGCTTCTCTGCTTTCTTCTGCCTTTTGCGAGCGCGGCAGCGATCTACGGCTACCTGGCCTTGCTCCCCGCTCTCCCGGACCTGGCGGGGAGCGCAACCACCCCTTACAAGGAAGGCTATCTCGCCAGGGCCGAACTCTGGGGCCGGTTCTTTCGCTGGCTCAGCGTCCCCTATATCCTGGCGTTTTTCAGTTCGTTCCATGAAAACAGGGAGTGGCGGAAGCTTTCCTTCCAGTTCTTTCTGCTCTCCACGCCGGCCGTGCTTTTCCAGCTCATCATGGGAGACGGCCGTTCGCTCGATAAAAACGTCCTCTTCGCACTCGTCTTTCTCGCGCCGTCTGCAGCGGTCGGACTGGACCACATGGGGGAGCTCTTTTCGACCCAGGCGCAAAGCAGATGGGTGAAGCCTTTTTGCATTACTCTGCTGCTGGTGGTGTTGTGGGCATCCGGTCTTACTGATCTGTCATGGCTGAAACGGCATTTCCCCGATGTAACGCCGGTTGTGCAGTATTTTGAAAGGAAAGGCTTTGAGGGGATGAAGGTCGCCATCGATTCGGATTACGGTGATCCCGACAACATCTACCGGTATTCGCTCGGGAAAAAGTATCCGGGCGCCAGTTTTTATTCCATGTCCTATGTCAAGGTGGCCGACCGGCAGGCGCTGGTGTCCCGGATGCAGCCCGATTTTCTGGTTTTCGATGAATATTATTCATCCGAATCTCTGGTGGCCAAGCTGGCCAGGTATTCGGAGCAGGGGTATGTGCCGGTTGAGACAATCGGCGTAAAACTCCCCTGGGGCGCGCAAACCGTTCAGATTCTACACAGGAGGTAACAGGTCATGAGGAGGATGGTTCTTTGTTGTATCGCATTGGCGTCCATACTGTTGTCTGCGGGCCAGGCGCAGGCTATAGAAGGGTTTCCCGGCAAGACCTGGGGGGAATTCCGCTATGAAGACCGGCTGGATGGTGGCGGAATTGACAATACCCTGCTCTATGGCTGGATAGAACAGGGTGTTTACTGGTTCAGCTGGCGCGAGATCAAGCTCAACACCTACGGAACCGTCCGCTACAAATGGGATGAAAAGGGGTTGGACTGGAATAATTCCGTGGGACCCGGCGTCGGCATAGCCCTCGAGAAGTTTTTCCCGAAAGGTGCTTATGTGAGGGGGGGGGCTGAATTCCTCTGGGACAGGTTGTACAAGTCAGGAGAATCCGAGCAGAAAGCCGTCCTGTACGTCAACTGGTACGGCTGGTGGGATCTCGGCAGGAAATAGGGACTCATTCACCGCGGTGCAACAGTGAGGTGTCATGGCCAACGCAATCACACTGTTTCGTATAGGGCTTCTGTTCGCCATTTTCCTCATCCTTGCCAGGGGAGAGCTGACGTGGCATTTGCTGGCGCTCGTTCTTACCGTCCTGCTCATCATTCTGGACGGGGTTGACGGGATGGTGGCCCGTTATTTTCATGAGGAATCGGAAGCGGGCGGCGTATTCGATATCGTGGTCGACAGGATCGTGGAGAACTGCTTCTGGATATATTTTGCGGCACAGGGGATCATCTCGGTCTGGATTCCCTTTATCATCATCAGCCGTGGTTTTTACACCGACGGCATCCGCAGTATCGCCCTGGCAAAGGGGATGACCGCATTCGGAGAGAAAACCCTCCAGCGCTCGGCGCTCGGCAGGGCAGTTGTCACGTCGCGGGTCAGCCGCGGGCTCTACGGCCTTGCCAAGGTCTTCTCCTTCCTTTTCCTCATCATCATTCAGGCAGTGTCACTCCCCGGGGCGCGGGGGGTTGTCGGTGAAGAGTGGCAGCCTGTCATCATTTCATCAGGATATGCCGTCATCTACCTTACGGTGGCCTTCTGCATCATCCGGGGCATCCCGGTGATAATCGAAAGCCGCGATTTCCTCTTTCCGGGACGGTCTCAATGAGTAAGCCAGTTCTGGCAGTCTTTGATCTCGACCATACCCTGACGAGCGGGAGATCTCTGGAGAGCGCCTTCCTGCTGTTTCTGTGCCGCAGGAGGGTGGTTTCTTTGCGGGCGCTGTTGCTCTCGGCGCTGTTCTATCTGAAAAAGGTCTGGCGTGACCCGGTGACCGCCTCGAAGAGGAACAAGCTCTACCTGAAGGGGACCGCCCGGAGGGATGCGGAGCAGTGGGTGCGGGATTTCCTGGTGGAGGAGGGGGACGGCTTTCTTGCCAGGGAAGGGGAGCGCCTGGTACGACAGCACAAGGGTCTCGGCCACATCACCATACTGGTGACCGGCTCGCCGGAACTACTCGTCGGGCCTCTCCTCCATCGTCGGGAGCTACCCTTCGACAGGGTCTACAGTACCAGCCTGGAGATAACCGACGGCTTCTTTACGGGGGGTATTCTGGGGACCCATTTCTACGGAAATGAGAAAGCGGCTCTGGTTGGCCGGCTGGCTGCCGAGCTGGGGGCCGATCTGGGTCAGTCGTACTGTTACGCGGACTCGAAAAGCGACCTTGCGATGATGTCCCAGTTCGGTCATCCTGTCGCGGTCAATTCGGACAAGGCCTTGCGGAGAACGGCCGTGGAGAGGCAGTGGGAGATCCTTGACCTGGCGTAAACTCTAAAGAGCCAGATCACCAGCCTGGACGCTAAAGCGCACCGGTCTGTCGCAGAGCCAACGCTGCAAACTGCACCTTGCTGGACCCCAGAAAAAGAAAAGCCCTGATTTCTCAGGGCCTTTTAAGCTGCACCGGACTGCGTTGGATTGTTAACTGGTACCGGAGGCCGGACTCGAACCGGCATGACCTTGCAGTCGGCAGATTTTGAGTCTGCTGTGTCTACCATTTCACCACTCCGGCAAATTGTTCGGGGATTATAACCAAAGCCTTGCTGCCGGTCAAGCACGAAAAAACAAGCTCCGGCTAAAAAATGATTGACACCGAAAAGGGCTTTTGCTATAAAAGGGGTTCTTGAATGGGGCTGTAGCTCAGTTGGGAGAGCGCTTGAATGGCATTCAAGAGGTCGTCAGTTCGATCCTGATCAGCTCCACCAAACAAAATCAAGGAGTTAGGCAAGCAGCCTGGCTCCTTTTTTTATGTCTTGAAGGGGCCATGTGGTCTGCCGTGTGGTCTCATTTTCCCTGGCAAAAGGGGAAACATGAGGAGCTGACCGGCTACCGCCTGAGTCGTTCCTCCTCCTCACGACAGCAGCTTTTCAATCTCGGCCAGCTGTCTTTCTAGCTGCTTCTCAAGCCTTTTCGCAGCCTTTTCGTTCCCTTCCTCGCGGAACTTTTTGATCGCGGCCAGTTTGGGCCTCGATACCGTCTCTACCAGACGGTCGTATAGCTGGCCGATGATCTTTTCTTTGTCTTTCAGCTCCTCCTCTCGTTCGTCCAGTTCCCGCTGGTGTTTTTCTTCCAGGCTTTGCCGGTCGGCGTTGAAGCGGCCTGCGTCGCTTTTGGCGTCCCGTATGGTTTCCGCCGCCTTGAAGTCGGCCTGCATCTTAATGTCCGATGCCTCCAGCACTGTCCGTTCCCGCAAGGCATCGGCTTCCGCCTTGGCCTCGTCGATGATTTTCTTTCTACTATGGCGGTTCCACCACCATATCGACAGCATGAAGATGACCAGGAAAGCGCCGCCGGATATCAGGAACGGCAGGGACGTTCTCAATGCCTCGTCGAATACCAGCGCTATGTGAACTCTTGTGTCCGCCTTGCCCGGTTCCCATGCCAAGAACTTGAAGTAGTAATAGACGTAGGCCGGCCCAGCCGATAGATATCCCGACGACGAGGGTGGCGGCGACGACCTTCACGGTATACCAGAGTTTGTCTTCGTACTGTCGATACACTATGCCCCCGCCTTTTCCTTTTTTTGGGAGAGTTCCGCGAAGGTCTCCCGCAGGTAGCTGAAGCCGATTCTGGTCTTGTGGTTCTTGGCGATGTAGTCGCTGACCTGCCGCCAGCTCAGCCCGTTTTCCCGCAGCATCTTGATCTCGTGGAAGAAGCGGATGCGGATAGCCTCTTTTTTCGGCGAGGATTTCTTTCTCCGCTGCGCCTTGATCCGGTCGATCCGGATGCCGGTAAGCTTTGCCGCCTCGGCTTCGGATAGCTGCACTTTTTGGGACTGGGCGGTTTCGATCCAGTGCATCTTGACCAGGGCGAGCACGTGCATGGCGAAGACGAACTCCGGGTGTTTGTTCTTGTCGGCCTGCTGCCGGTTCTGCCGGATGAGGTCGGTTTGCAGTTTGGCCGCCTCGATCCTGGTCTGCTCGCCCTGTTTGGCGAGCCAGCGGAAGAGCGTGGCGCGCTGCGCCTCGGTCGTATCGCTCAGCCGATCTACCTCTTCTTGGTCGTAGTGCACTATTAGCTCCTCTGTGCGAAATAACTGTGCGCTATTATGATTATAGCGCACATGGGTTGTCAAGGGTTATTTCGCTGATAATGCTGCCTTCTGTGGACGCCGCTTTAGGCGAAACGTATGTGTAGCCTAAAGCGGCGAAGCCGCCGGGGATGGCAAGGTTAAATACCTTGACATTCCCGTACGCGGATGCGGGTCGAACTGAAACAGGCGGCGGCGAGGACCGGCCAGGAGTACGAGGGGTCGCATGGCCTGCGCTGGTCTTGGGCGCAGGAGCGCCATGCCGCACTGCAGGAGCGCGGCATGACGTATGAGCAGAGCCTGTCGCAGGTCAGCCAGGAGATGGGGCATGAGCGCGGGGACATTACGGAGCATTATTTGCGGTGATCTTGAAAAAAGGGCCTTGTACAATTTACTTGTACTCAAATGACACAACCGGTTTTTACTGTGTTTGCATGCTCGCCAGAGTTCCTTTCACCTTCTCGGTGATTATCTTGAGCTTGTCGTCATCGAGCCGGGCCGCCTTCTTCCCGCGCATCACCCTGGTCTCCAGCGTCGGGCTCGGCATCGACGACCTGGCCGGGCTCTTTAATGGCGGCTCGTTTGCCTGGAGCTTCGCGCCGCGGATCACGCTGCCGATCTTCAATGCCGGCGAGAACCGGGCCAACCTGAAGGTGGCGGAGACGGACCGAGACATCGCCGTGCCTCAGTACGAAAAGGCATAATTCAACTCATTCATCTTTTCCCTTCTGTCAAAAGCAGGCACTTTCTTCTCTTGGTGTAAACAAAGTTTACAAGTGTAAACTTTGTTTACGGTCTAAAAAGCTCCAATAAAACAAATGGTTGGCTGTACAGGGTAAACTAAGTTTACACTGTTGGAATGTATTAACAAATGGCGCAAGGTTCTAACTTGCTGAAAATACGTGAAATAGCTTGTTGGCATGGATTGTGGATAATAGTGATTTGAAAAATTTGTCTGATGTAAAATTATCTTTTAGAAAAATATTGACATGTATGTTTAATTAAAATAATGTTCTGAGCATTTTTGCACTTTGGATGGCAAGGAGAGGATGGGTTGATGTAGTTAGAATTGATTAATAAACAGTGTCCCGTTTAAAAGGGACATCTTGTAATGTCGCCAAAGGGTAAAGCACGGGTAACCGTGTGGCACAAAGCTACCATCCAGCGCTCGCTGGATAGAGGGGCTGCGAAAGTGACGGATGGAGTTGTATCTATCATTTCAAGCCTACCTTTCTTTGGGGTGGGCTTTTTTGTTGGAATCGTCAGGAGGGTCTCGTGATGCAATTACATTTTTCATTTAGAACAATGGTAATTGGTGCTGTTTGCCTATTGGTATTTTCTTTCGTTAGTACCCCCCTTACCCATGCCGATTCAGACCGGGAGGCACGCGTGCATAAAGCAGCCAGCGACGAAGACCGGCACGAGCGACTCAGGAAATCGGCAAGAAGGCTGATCGAGGCCCAGGAACGGGGAGAGGACATTACTGCCTATGTAGATGATGTTGAGAATAGTGCTGGTGAAATTGAGAAGGAAGACATTGCCAACAGGAAGAGATTCGACGAGATCGAGAAAAGGCTTTCGTCTCTGCCGGGTACGCCGGCGGTTTTGGCCCGGCATCATCAGGTGCGAAAAGAATACGAGAAGAAATCTGCCGAACGTAAAGGCTATATCGAGGCACTGAAAAAGGCGCGCAAGCAGAAGGAGCCTCCTGACGCAATCGGGCAAAAAGTTCAGAGACTTCTCGAATTTCTGGAAAAGAACAAAATCAAGAGAGAGCATGACATCAAATCGACCGACACCAGGCTTCCCTGGCGGATGGCGCAACCCGGCGATCTCCTCCTCCTTGGAGATGTTTCCGGTGCTCCCCAGCAAGGAGTCTCACCGACAAGCACGACCCCACCAATAGCCGACGACCTATCCCCAACAACCGACGTCCAGATAACCCCCGAAATCCGGCAACTGGCTGCGAGCCTAAACCACAGCCCCCTTGAAATCTTCCGTCACGTATATAACAGCTACGACTACACCCCCTACTACGGCTCCATGAAGGGCTCCCTCGACACTTACTGGGAGAAGGAGGGAAACGATGCTGACCTCTCGTCGCTTCTGATCGCGCTATTGCGCGCCTCCAACATCCCCGCCCGTTACGTGCGGGCGCAGATCGTCGTGCCGATCGAGAAGATCCAGAACAGGCTCGGCATCGACGACCCCATGGCGGCGCTTAAGTACCTGTCGAGCGCCCGCATTCCGCTAGCCTATTACGTCTCAGGCGGGCGGGTGAGCCAGGTGCGGCTGGAACACGTCTATGTGGAGGCGTACATCCCCTACGCCAACTACCGGGGGACCGGTGAGGACGACAAGGGGAAGGGGTGGGTGCCCCTCGACCCGAGCTTCAAGCTCAACACCGTCACCCAGGAGGGCGTAGACCTAGCCGCCGCAATGGGCTTCGACTGGAAAAGCTTCTCCACCGAATACCTCAACAGCCTCCGGAACATCACGCCGCTCGAGTTCTACCGCGCCAAGATCGACGACTTCATCGGCCTGAACCATCCCGGTCAGAGCCTCAACGACCTGAAGAGAAAGACCGATATCGCGGCAATGCGCTTCGACTTTCTCCCCAATACCCTGCCGTACAAGGTGACTGAAATCATCGGCCGTCTTTCCGCCATTCCCCCGGAATTGCGGCACGCCCTGCGCTTCACCATCCCCGGCGTGCTCGATTACGCCACCACCTTGCCGGAAATATCCGGGAGAAGGGTAACCTTGACATTTGCAGCTGCAAGCAGCGAGGACCAGACCGTCATTGACGCCTACGGCGGCATCTTCAAGACCCCTCCGTACCTCATCCAGGTGATTCCGCAACTGCGGATAGCCGGCGCCAAGGTAGCCGAAGGGAGCGCACTCGGCGCGGCCGCCAGCGTCGCCTTCAGTGTCGCCTACAACCAGCCCGGCGGCGAGGCGCAAACCTTCGGCCACCAAGTCCTGGCCGGAAGCTACAACGCCATCGGGATCACCACCGGAAAGGTCCGGCCGGAGTTTCTCACAATAGCCGAGGTCGAGCCGTCCGAAGAGGTCTATCTCGCCAAGATGCTCCACAGCCTTGCGATGAAATACCAGGACGCATTGAACCAGACCCGCCAGACGCTCAAAGACACCATGCGGATGCAGAGCAAGGCATTCCTAACCGAGGCGTTAGTCTCAACCCACGAGGAAACGAGAAAGATCCTGGGCGACATCCCGGTCAGTTTCGGCCTCGACGGGTTCATGATCGACGCCAAGGAACTGGCGATGGCGGCGGTTCCCATCGATGGGAAGGAGATGGAAAAAAAGCGGCTTGACTTCTCCATGACCTTCGGCCACGAGGGATCGTACCAGGAGAACCGGGTCTTCGAGAACAACATGTTCTGGGT
>JAMPXD010000257.1 GCA_023701365.1 Geobacteraceae bacterium | reverse complement strand
GATGTTGGGGTACTTGGTGGCGATCCGGATGCTGGTCCAGCTCGTCGGGTCGTCGGTGCGGGAGAGCTCGGCCGGCTCCGCCACCATCATCCGGCAGTAGCCGAACTTGAGGTCGAGCGGCTCGTAGACATCCTTCTCCTGCTCCAGCAGTGTGTCCTTGCCGACGATCCCGAGGTCGGCGCTGCCGTATTCCACATAGGTCGGCACGTCGGTCGCCCGGACGATCAGGTAGCGCATCCGCTGCACCGGGTTCTCGAAGATCAGCTTGCGGGTATCGCTCAGGAGCTCCGCGCAGTCGATGCCGATCTTGCCGAACAGGGCGACGGATTCCTGGAGGATGCGGCCCTTCGGGATGGCGATGGTGATAAAATCGGTCATAGTCTCTGTGAGGCACTAGGCACTAGGCTCTAGGCTCCAGGTTTAAACCCTAGTGCCCAGCGCCTAGCGCCCAGTGCCTATTCCTTTACTCTTTGAATATCCGCCCCCAGCCCTGCCAGCTTCTTCTCGATCGACTCATATCCCCGGTCCAGGTGATAGATCCGGGAGACCTCGGTGGTGTTGTCGGCGGCCAGGCCCGCGAGGATGAGGGAGGCCGAGGCGCGCAGGTCGGTGGCCATCACCGGGGCGCCGGAGAGCCGCTTCACCCCCTTTACCGTGGCGGAATTCCCCTCGATGACGATGTCCGCGCCGAACCGGAGAAGCTCGGAGACGTGCATGAAGCGGTTCTCGAAGATGTTTTCGCTGATCACGCTGGCGCCGTCGGCGATGCACATGAGGGCCATGAACTGGGCCTGCATGTCGGTCGGAAAACCCGGATAGGGGCGGGTCTTGATGTTGACGCTCTTTATTTTCCTCGGCCCCCTGACCCGCACCACGTTGTCCTTGTTGGTTATCTCCACCCCGGCATCCTGCAGCTTGAAGACCAGCGCGTCCAGATGCTCCAGCTGCATGCCGTGAATCCTCACGTCGCCGCCGGTAATGGCCGCCGCGATCATGAAGGTACCCGCCTCGATCCGGTCCGGCATCACCCGGTGACTGACCGGCCCCAGCTCCTTCACCCCGGTGATCCGGATGGTGTCGGTCCCGGCCCCCTCGATCCGCGCCCCCATCCCGGTGAGGACGGCGGCCAGGTCGGTAATCTCCGGCTCGCGGGCCGCGTTCTCCAGGATCGTCTCTCCCTTGGCCAGGGCCGCCGCCATCATCAGGTGCTCGGTGCCGCCGACCGTGGAGACGTCGAAGTTGATCCGCGCCCCCTTGAGGCGTTTCGCCCGGGCCTCCACGTAGCCGTGGGTCAGGTTGATGTCGGCCCCCATCGCCGCCAGCCCCTTCAGGTGGAGATTGATGGGGCGGGCGCCGATGGCGCAGCCGCCCGGGAGCGACACCCGCGCCTTGCCCAGCCTGGCGAGCAGCGGCCCCAGCACCAGCACCGAGGCGCGCATGGTCTTGACCAGCTCGTAGGTGGCCTCGTGGTTGTCGACCCGGCTGGTGTCGATCCGGACCACGTTGCCGTTCCCCTCCACCCGGGCGCCCAAGGTCTCCAGCACCTTGATGGTGGTGTTGATGTCGCGCAGGAACGGCACGTTGCTTATCTCGTGCACCCCGGGAGCAAGGATGGTGGAGACGAAGATGGGGAGGGAGGCGTTCTTCGAGCCGCTCACCGTCACTTCGCCGGCGAGCTTCTTGCCGCCGTGGATGATTAATTTATCCAAAACAGATACCTCTTTTGTGCGTTTCTGTAGGGGCGTCGCCCTTTGATGGCGAACCGGCAAATCGGGCGAGGCATGCCTCGCCCCTACGCGAGCCTTTCGCCGATCACCCGTTCAATGCCAGCCGGGTCCTTCGCCGTGCAGAGCTCGCCAAACCGGCCGGTTTCCTCGAAAAGCCCCCGGACCGCATTCGCCTGACCGGCCCCCACCTCGACCAGGAGCCAGCCGCCGGGAGTCAGATACTCGGGAGCCGCCGGGATTATGGCCCGGTAGAACGCGAGTCCGTCCGGTCCACCGTCCAGGGCACCGGCCGGTTCGAAGTCCCGCACCTCCGGCTGGAGGCCCGCCAGGTCGCCGCTCGGGATATAGGGGGGGTTGGAGACGATCAGGTCGAAGCGCTCTCCGGCGAACGGCTCGAACAGCGACCCTTCCCGAAGGGTCACTGTGACGCCATTCTTTTCCACATTCCGCCGGGCGATGGCCAGGGCCTCCGGTGACCGCTCCACCCCGAAGAGTTCCGCGCCGGGAAGGAGCTTAGCGAGGGAGACTGCGATGCAGCCGCTGCCGACGCCGATATCGAGGATCTTCCGGGCGCTGCCGCCAAGCCTGACCGCCTCCTCCACCAGGGTCTCGGTGTCGTGCCGGGGGATCAGCACCGCGGGGGAGACCTCGAACTCCATCCCCATGAATTCCTGGCTGCCGAGGATGTACTGGAGCGGCTCCCGCCGCGCCCGCCGCGCCACCATTCCCCGGAAGAGGGCCAGCTCAGCCTCGCTGAGCGGTTTGTCGAAGTTGAGGTAAAGACCCATCCGTTCCAGGCCGAGCACCTCGCAGAGCAGCCACTCCGCCTCCAGACGGGCGTTTTCGACCCCTTTATCCGCCAGGTACCCCTTGGTCCAGTCGAGGACCTTGAGGATGGTCCAGGTTTCCTGCTGTTTGGTCATATATCCGGCTTCCGCAAAGCCGAGGGCATTGTAAGGGCGCAGCATGCTGCGCCCCTACTTACATCCCCTCGCTCTGCTGCTTGAGCGCCTCCATCTGATAATGCGCCCGCAGCGCGTCCACGACCTCGCCGATGTCACCCTCCATCAGGGCATCGAGCCGGTAGAGGGTGAGGCCGATCCGGTGGTCGGTCATCCGCCCCTGGGGGAAGTTGTAGGTGCGGATACGCTCGCTCCGGTCACCGCTCCCCACCTGCTGCTTGCGGTCGGCGGCCAATTTCGCCGCCTGCTCGCTCTGCATGCTGTCCAGAATCCGCGATTTCAGCACCTTCATCGCCTTGGCGCGGTTCTTGATCTGGCTCCGCTCCTCCTGGCAGGCGACCACAACGCCGGTGGGGAGGTGGGTGATCCGGACCGCCGAATCGGTGGTGTTGACGTGCTGGCCGCCGGCCCCCGACGAGCGGTAGACGTCGATCTTCAGGTCGGCCGGGTTGATGTCGATGTCGATGTCCTCGGCCTCCGGCATGATGGCCACCGTGCAGGCGCTGGTGTGGATCCTCCCCTGGGCCTCGGTCTCCGGCACCCGCTGGACCCGGTGGGTCCCCGACTCGTACTTGAGCCTGGAGTAGACCCCCTCTCCCTCGACGGAGGCGACGACCTCCTTGTAGCCACCCCGCTCCGACTCGGAGGCGGAGATAATCTCTACCCGCCAGCGGTTGGTTTCGGCGAAGCGGGAGTACATCCGCAACAGGTCACCGGCAAAGAGCGCCGATTCGTCGCCACCGGTGCCGGCCCGGATCTCCAGGATGACGCTCTTCTTGTCGTTGGGGTCCTTGGGGAGGAGCAGGAGCTGTATTTCCCCCTCCAGCCGCTCCTTCTCGACTTCCAGGTTTCTCAGCTCCTCCTCGGCCATCTCCTTCATGTCCGGATCGGCCAGCAGCTCCCGGTTCCCCGCGATTTCCGCCAGGACCTTCCGGTAGCGCCGATACTCCGTCACCAGCTCGGAGAGGTCTGCGTGCTCACGGGAGAGCTTCCTGAATTCCGGCTGGTTGGCAATCACGGCCGGATCGGAGAGGAGCGCCTCCAGTTCCTGGTAGCGCCGTTCCAGTTCTTCTATTTTTTCGAACATCGATAAATCCTTGACTGATCTGACTGATCCGTCCGATCGGTCTGATCGGTCTGATAGTTTTTCAAATCACCAGCCGGTCATCCTTATACCCGGCATTGACCGACAGCGCCTCCTCCATGGAGCGGATCGCCACCTCGAGCTGGTCGTCGTCCGGTTCCCGGGTGGTGAGCCGCTGCAGGGCGAGCCCCGGGGCGATGACCATCCGCACCAGACGGGAGCGGTCGTTCTTGGCGCTCCACTTCAGAAGCTCGTAGGAAACCCCGGCAATCAGGGGGAGGAACACGACGCGCGCCCCAGCCTTCATGTAGAATGGCCAGAGCTTCGGGATCAG
>JAMPXD010000052.1 GCA_023701365.1 Geobacteraceae bacterium | reverse complement strand
GGGGCCGCGGGTCCCACCCGAGAAGCGGCCGTCGGTGATGAGCGCCACGCTCTCGCCGAGCCCCAGCCCCATCAGGGCGGCGGTCGGCGCCAGCATCTCGCGCATCCCCGGCCCCCCCTTCGGCCCCTCATAGCGGATCACCACCAGGTCGCCCGCCTTGATCCGTCCCTCCATCAGGGCGGCCATGGCCCCCTCTTCCGAGTCGAAGCAGCGGGCCGTCCCCTCGAACTGCATCATGGTGGCGGATACCCCCGACTGCTTGACCACCGCCCCCTTGGGGGCGAGGTTGCCGAACAGGACGGCAATCCCCCCCTCCTTCTTCACCGGGTCGGAGACCGGCCGGATCACCTCCTCGTCCACCCGCTCCACAGTCGCGGCGAGCTGCAGGGTGGAAAGCCCCATGACCGTCGGGTTGTCCCTGATCATGCTGCCTAACTGCTTCAGCACCCCGAGCACCCCGCCAGCGGCGTCCAGGTCCTCCATGAAGTACTCCCCAGCCGGGTTCATCGAGGAGATCTGGGGGGTCTCCCGGGAGAGGAGGTCGAAGGTCTCCAGGGGCAGCTCCACCCCCGCTTCGCGGGCGATGGCCAGAAGGTGGAGCACCGTGTTGGACGACCCCCCCAGGGCCAGATCGACCCGGATGGCGTTCTCGAAGGCGGCCCGGGTCAGGATCTGCCGGGGGGTGACGTTCTTGTTGACCAGCTCCACGATCTTTTCGCCGGAAGCAAAGGCAATCCGCCGCTTCAGGGCCGACACCGCCAGGGCGGTGCCGCAACGGGGGAGGCTCATGCCGAGGGTCTCGGTGAGGATAGCCATGGTGTTGGCGGTAAAGAGCCCCTGGCACGACCCCATGCCGGGACAGGCGTTGTCTTCGCAGACCTTCAGCTGCTTGTCGTCGATCACCCCCGCCTGGTAGCGAGCCATCGCCTCGAAGGTGTCGGTGACGAAGGAGAACTTTCGCCCCGCCTCGCCGCGGCCGGAGAGCATAGGCCCGGCGGTGACCACGATGCATGGGATGTCGAGCCGCGCAGCGGCCATCAGCATGCCGGGGGTGATCTTGTCGCAGTTGGTGAGGAGCACCAGGCCGTCCAGCCGGTGCGCCTCGGCCACCGACTCCACCATGTCGGCGATCAGCTCGCGGGTCGGGAGGGAATAGTGCATCCCCTTGTGCCCCATGGCGATGCCGTCGCAGACGCCGGGAATACCGAAGAAAAAAGCGTAGCCGCCGCCGGTGTGGACACCCTTCTCGATGAACCGTTCCAGGTCGCGCATCCCCACGTGGCCGGGGATCAGGTCGGTAAAGCTGGTGGCGACGCCGATGAACGGTTTGTCCAGCTCGCTCTCCGGCACCCCGGTCCCCTTGATCAGCGCCCGGTGCGGCGTCCTTTCCAGCCCTTTCTTGATCATGTCACTGCGCATATACGAACCTCTTTTATGTTGCTGCAGCGGGGCGGCCGATAACCGGCCCGCCGAAAAGTAAAGTATGAAAATAATATATTAAGGGAGCGCTGTCAATACGAATAGAATGATGTTATGGCTGTCAGGGAGTTTCGCGGTTCATTCGGGCCAGTTCCGCCTCGGAAGGCCTGATGTAGACAGGTGCCAGAAGAGCGGCGGAAGCGGCTTCGCCCCTGGCGAAGGCCCGCCCGGCCAGCAAGGCACCCGCTGAGGCACGGGGAAGGTTGGCGGAACAGGGGGCGAAGAGCGCATTTTCGCCGAGGCGGGCCACGATCAGCTCCCGGTACCTGACCGCCCCCTCGCCGACGAATATCACCGGCCCGTCGAGCGTCTCCAGTAACCGGTCAGGGGCAACAACCCGGTCGCCGGCCAGCGGGACGGGCAGGTCACGGCAGTCATACAGCCCCGCATAGACCTCCTTCTTGCGCGCATCGAACATCGGGCAGACCGGATGAGCCGCCCAAGGGAGGTTCATGGCCAGCATGGCCAGGGAGGAGAAGCCGGCCACCGGCTTCCCTGCGGCCAACGCCAGCCCCTTGACGGTGGCGATCCCGACCCGGAGGCCGGTGAAGGCACCGGGGCCGAGGGCAACGCCGAAGCCGTCCAGCTCGTCCACGGCGAGCCCCGCCCCGCGCAGCATGAGATCCACGCAGTCAAGCAGCCGCGAGCTGAGGGTCTTCCCCTGGTTCACCAGGTAATCGGAGACGAGCTCCTCCCCGTTGGTGAGGGCCACGCTGCAGCAGCTGGTGGAGGTGTCGATGGTTAACAGTTTCATGTTCGATGTTCGATGTTCGATGTTCAAAAGAATAAACGGTTCAAACTTCGAACCTTGAACGTCGAACGGTCATTATCCCTGGCCCTGGAAGTGGCGGGCAATATCGTTATAAAACGCCAGCACCATCAGGGCGATCAGGAGCGCCAGCCCGATCTGCTGGGCAATCTCCCGGGTCCTCATGCTCACCGGTTTTCTGAAAATAAGCTCCCAGAGATAGAAGACGAGGTGTCCCCCGTCGAGGATGGGGACCGGCAGCAGGTTCAGTATCCCGAGGTTGATCGACAGGAGCGCCATGAAGGCGAGGAAGCTGACCCCTCCCGCCGCGGCCTGCTGGCCGGCCATCTTGGCGATCATGATCGGGCCGCCGATGGTGTCGAGGGGGATGGCCCGCTCCACCAGCTTGACGATCGACAGCAGTGTCAGCTTGATGACGTTCCAGGTCTGGGCGCTACCCTTGACGAACGCCTCGACGGGGCCGAACCGGTCGATGACCGTCTCCCCTGCAGCCACCACGCCGATCACCGGCGATGTGACGCTCTCACCGAACAGGTTCTTGGCAGTCCGGCTCTCCGGGACAACCGTGAAGGAGAAGGGGGCGGCGCCGCGCATCACCTCGATGGCAACCGGCGCACCCTTGCTCTCCGCGATGGTCTTGGCAAAATCGTCCCAGCGTGTCACCGGCTCGCCGTTCACCGAGGTGATCAGGTCGCCCCCCTTTATCCCGGCGCGGGCGGCCGGCTTCCCCTCGATCACCTCGCCGATCCTGGTGGTTGCCGCCGGCACCCCGACCATGAATACCGTGATGAAGATGAGATAGGCAAAGAGGAGATTGAACACGGGGCCGGCAGCCACTATGACGATCCGCTGCAGCGGGGGTTTTTCCGCGAAGGAGCGGGCCTTGTCGTCGGGAGAGATCTCCCCTTCGGCACTCTCGCCCACCATCTTCACATAGCCGCCGAGGGGAAAGGAAGAGATCTGGTACTCGGTCTCGCCGATCTTTTTCCCGACGAGCTTAGGGCCGAAACCGAGGGAGAACTTCTCGACGCCGACCCTGAACAGCTTGGCGAAGATGAAGTGTCCCAGTTCATGAACGAATATCAACACTCCGAGTACGACTATGGCGGACAAAATGGTTAGTATCAAAGGTTTTCCCCTATTCGAGTGCGGAGTGCGGAATACGGAATGCGGAATGATAAGCCCTTGGCATCTCGATTTTATTCCGCATTCCGCACTCCGCACTCCGCATTATAAAGTTATTCCGCATTCCGCACTCCGAATTCCGCATTAGAAAGGATTTCCCGCGCCTTCTCCCGGCCCCAGCGGTCGGCAAAAAGGACATCCTCGATGGTGGCAAAGGGGTGCGGCTGGTGAAGGTCCATGGTCCGTTCGATGAGCACCGGGATCTCGGTGAAGCGGATTCTGCCGCCGAGGAACGCATCCACTGCCACCTCGTTGGCGGCGTTCAGGACCGCGGGCATGCTCTCGCCGCTCGCCAGCGCCCGGTAGGCGAGCTTGAGCGCCGGGAAGCGGTCATGGTCGGGGTTGAAGAAGCTCAGTCCCGACAACGCCGTCAGGTCCAGGGGCTTCACCCCGGTCGGCACCCTTTCGGGATAGGTGAGGGCGTAGGCAATGGGGGCCTTCATGTCGGGGACCCCGAGTTGCGCCATCACACAGCCGTCGACATACTCCACCATGGAATGAATGACGCTCTGGGGATGGATGTTGACTGCGATCTTCTCAGCCGGCATGTCGAACAGCCAGCGGGCCTCGATCACTTCCAGCCCCTTGTTCATCATGGTGGCCGAATCTATGGTGATCTTCCGCCCCATGCTCCAGTTGGGATGGTTGAGGGCGTCGTCTATGGTAACCTGCGCCAGTTCTTCCCGGCTCCAGTTGAAGAAGGGGCCCCCCGAGGCGGTGAGGATGATCCGCCGCACGTCCTCGCGCCGATGTCCCTGGAGCGACTGGAATACGGCGCTGTGCTCGCTGTCCACCGGGTAGAGCTTGACCTTGTGCGCCTCCACCAGCTCCATGATCAGGCGGCCGGCGGTCACCAGGGTCTCCTTGTTGGCCAAGGCCACGTCCTTCCCCGCCTTGATCGCCGCCGCGGTCGGCACCAGCCCCGCGGCCCCGACGATGGCGGCCACAACCATGTCGATCTCGCCGGCAGTGGCTGCGGCGATAAGACCCTCGATCCCGCAGAGGATCTCCGGCCCCCCGGGGGGGAGTGTCCTGGCCAGCTCCCGGGCCAGTTCCTCGGTCGCGACGGCCACCAGCCGGGGGGAGAATTCCTCGATCTGCCGCTTCAGCAGCTCCAGGTTACTCCCCGCGGTCAGCGCCACCACCTCGAACCTGTCCCGGTGGGCGGCGACAATATCCAGGGTGCTCACCCCGATGGAGCCGGTGGAGCCGAGTATGCCGAGCTTCTTCATATCACCCTCAATTAATAACAATTTTCTCTGTAGGGGCGAGGCATGCCTCGCCCGAATTCGGTCGAATGTTTCAACCGGGCGACGCATGCGTCGCCCCTACATAAACTTTCAACGGCGCATGAAAATGAACAGAGCGTAGTAAAAGGCGGCCGGGGCCGCGAACAGGACGCTGTCGAGCCGGTCCAGGATGCCGCCATGGCCGGGGATGATGGTCCCCGAATCCTTGACGCCGAAGCTCCGCTTCAGAAGCGACTCGAACAGGTCGCCGAGCTGGCCGAGGATGCCGAGGAGCAGCGCCGTCACGAGCGCGTCCACCAGGGTGAGTTCCGGAAAGAAGGTGAACCGCGCGATAACGGCGCCGGCAACACTCCCGGCCAATCCCCCCAGGGCGCCCTCCACGCTTTTATTGGGGCTAACAATCGGATAGAGCTTCCGCCTGCCGAATCTGCTCCCGGTAAAATAGGCGCCGGTGTCCCCCGCCATGACGATCACCAGCAGGAGAAATATCCACTGGACACCGAACTGCACCCCCCTGAGCAGCACCAGGTGGCCGAGGAGCAGCGGCACATAGAGGAACCCCATGAGGAACAGAGCGGTCTCCCCGGCAGACTGGCGGATGTCCCTGATCCGGAAAAGGAAAAGGAGACAGGAGGGGATCACCAGCAACATGACGGCAAAGAGGAGGCGAAGCGGATCATGGAAGAGCAGGGCTAGCGGCAGCAGCGCACCGGCCAGGGAGGCGGCCATCCCCTCCGGTCCTCTTTCGGGGAGGGCCATGCGGTAGAACTCGGTGAGCCCCAGGAAGGAAAGGAGGATGATGAAGCCGCAGAAGAGGAAATAGCCCCCATGGAGAATCAGCAGGATGAGGAGCGGCAGCGCGACTGCCGCCGTCAGAATTCTCTTCTTGATGGTCAACTCCTGTCAGACGGGTTGCGGGGGGGGCCTTGACGGCCCCGGCCGGTGCCGTCAGTTTCCTTTGTGCAGCTGATCGCTGGTGCGCCCGAAGCGCCGCTCCCGTGCCTGGAAGTCGCACAGCGCCTTGTGCAGCTCAGCCTTGCTGAAGTCGGGCCAGTTGACCTCGGTGAAATATAGTTCGGCATAGGCGAGCTGCCAGAGCAGGAAGTTGCTGATCCGCATCTCGCCGCTGGTGCGGATCAGGAAGTCCGGCTCAGGCATCCCCGCAGTAAAGAGATATCCGTCGAACAGGGCCTCATCGACGGCAGCCTGCGCCACCCTCCCCGCCGCCAGGTCGGCGGCCAGCAGCCCCGCCGCACGGATGATCTCCTGGCGCCCGCCGTAGGAGAGGGCCAGGGTCAGAGTCATGCCGGAGTTGCCGGCGGTCCTGGCGATGGCCGCATCCACCTCCCGGTTCACGTCAGGGGGGAGGTCGTCCCGGTTGCCGATGATGTTGAAGCGGATATTATTCTGCATCATCCTGGAGATTTCCATCTTGATGTACCGTTTCAGGAGCGACATCAGAGCCCGCACCTCGGTCTTGGGACGGAGCCAGTTTTCAGAGGAAAAGGCAAACAGGGTCAGATAACGGATGCCGAGCCGGGAGCTCTCTTCGACGACAGTCCTGACCGTCTCCACCCCCTTCCGATGGCCGACGATCCTTCGGAGCATCCGCTCCTTGGCCCAGCGGCCATTGCCGTCCATGATGATGGCAAGGTGCCGGGGGAGCTTCTCGGGTTGTAACGTGCGCATGGGAGCCCTAAAAACAAAAAATCCCCTTTAATACAGGGGTTATCGGGGATTTAAGCACAATTCACCGGTCTGCGCAAGGAAAAAATGGGGGGGAAGGCCCCCCCGGCTAAACCGAAAAGTGATCAGACCTCCATCACCTCTTTTTCCTTGTGATTGAGAACTTCATCGATCTTCGCCACATGGGCGTTGGTGACGTCCTGCACCTCTTTTTCCGCCCGCTTCAGGTCATCCTCGGTGATCGTCTTGTCCTTCTCCAGCTTCTTCAGCTCGTCGATGGTATCACGACGGATGTTCCGGACGGCGACTTTGGCATCCTCGGCGACTTTCCTGAGCTGCCTGACGATCTCCTTGCGCCTCTCTTCGGTCAGGGGGGGGAGATTAAGGCGGATTACCCGACCGTCATTGGAGGGGGTAAGCCCCAGGTTCGCATTCATGATCGCCTTTTCGATGGCGGGGATGATCTTCGCCTCCCACGGCTGCAGGGTGATGGTCCGGGGCTCGGGAACGGCCAGGGTCGCCAGCTGGTTAATGGGGGTGGGGGTGCCGTAGTAGTCGACCCGGATATCGTCGAGGAGGGAGGTGGATGCCCTGCCGGTCCGCACCTTCTGGTACTCCTTGCGGAGGGCGTCTACCGTCTTGTCCATATGACTGCCCATATTTCTTATGACATCCTTGGTCATGTTACTCTCCTTTTACGATGGTTCCTATTTCCTCGCCGAACACCACCTTCTTCACGTTGCCGTCGGTGGTGACATCGAAGACGATGATCGGCAGGCTGTTATCCATGCAAAGCGAGGTAGCGGTGGCATCCATCACCTGGAGTCCCTTTTTCAGGACATCGATGTAGGTAAGAGAGGGGAACTTCACGGCGTCCGGGTCTTTCTTGGGGTCGGCGGAGTAGACGCCGTCCACCTTGGTTCCCTTGAGGATCACGTCGGCGCCGATCTCCATAGCCCGCAGGCTCGCCGCGGTATCGGTGGTAAAATAGGGATTGCCGGTGCCGGCCCCAAAGATCACCACCCTCCCCTTTTCCAGGTGCCTGATGGCACGGCGGCGGATGTAGGGCTCGGCCACCTCCTGCATGGCAATGGCCGACTGGACCCGGGTATCGACGCCGATCTTCTCCAGGGCATCCTGCATGGCGAGGGAGTTGATCATGGTGGCGAGCATCCCCATGTAATCGGCGCTGGCCCGGTCCATACCCTTGGACGACGCGGCCAGGCCGCGGAAGATGTTGCCGCCGCCGATCACCAGGGCGAGCTCGACCCCGCACGCCACGACCTCCTTGACCTCGTTGGCAATGGTAGTGATGGTCAGTGGATCGATGCCGTAACCCTGATCACCCGCCAGGGCCTCGCCTGAAAGTTTCAGCAGCACCCGTTTGTAGTACGGCTCAGCCATAGATTTGTCCCGTTCCTTCAATCCGCAGAGTTAGCAGTGTCCCATCCCATGGGTCCCATGATTGTTTTTCACAAAAAAAAGCCGGCCATTTCCATGGCCGGCCCTTCTCTCTCGTCAGACGCCGGCCGCCGCCGCAACCTCCGCGGCGAAGTCGCTTTCCTTCTTGGCCAGCCCCTCGCCGAGGACGTACCTGGCGAAGCGGCGGATCGAGATATTCTCGCCGATGGCGGCGATGGTCTCGTTCAGGTAAGTCTGGACCGTCTTGTCCGGGTCCTTGACATAGGGCTGCTCCAGCAGGCAGATGTCGGCGTAGTACTTGTTGACCTGCCCCTCGATGATCTTCTCGATGATGTTCTCAGGCTTGCCGGTCTCCCGCGCCTTGGCCCGGTAAATCTCCTTCTCCCGCTCGACCAGGTCGGCAGGCACCTCTTCGCGGCGAACGTGCAGGGGAGCGGCCGCAGCGATATGCATGGCAACGTCCTTGACAAAGGCCTGGAAGTTTTCGTTCTTAGCCACGAAATCGGTCTCGCAGTTCACCTCCACCAGGACCCCGATCTTGCCGCCGGCATGGATGTAGGAACCGACCAGTCCCTCGGTGGCGGCGCGGCCGGACTTCTTGGACGCGGCGGCAAGCCCCTTCTTCCGCAGGTAGTCGATGGCCTTTTCCTGGTCTCCGCCGGTTTCCCCTAGCGCCTTCTTGCAGTCCATCAGACCCGCGCCGGTGACCTTCCGCAATTCACTTACCTGTGCAGCTGTAATGCTCACGTTAATCCTCCAGATAACGGCCCCGCAAAGTCGGGCCGGATTCGTTTGTGTAGTTACGCTTCCTCGGCAACAGCGGCCTCTTCGCCCGCGACTGCTGCGGGCGCCTCGGCCACCAGCTCCTCACCCTCGGCCTCGGTCTGGAGCCGGGTGTCCCGGGCTTGGGCGCCTTCCCTCACGGCGTCGGCGATCTTGCCGGTCAGCAGCCTGATGGCGCGGATGGCGTCGTCGTTGCCGGGGATGATGTAATTGATGTCATCCGGGTCGCAGTTGGTATCAACAATGGCCACCACCGGAATGCCGAGCTTTTTCGCCTCCTTGATGGCGATCTCCTCGTTCTTCGGGTCGATCACGAACAGCGCGCCGGGGAGCTTGTGCATCCCCTTGATGCCGCCCAGGGTCTTCTCCAGCTTCTCGCGCTCCTTGTTGAGCTGGAGCGCTTCCTTCTTGGTGTAGGCGTCGATGGTGCCGTCGGCGATCATGGCGTCCAGCCGCTTCAGCCGGTCGATGCTCTGTTTCACCGTGGCGAAGTTGGTCAGCATCCCCCCCAGCCAGCGCTGGTTCACGTAGAACATGCCGCAGCGGCTCGCCTCCTCGGCAACCGAGTCCTGGGCCTGCTTCTTGGTGCCGACGAACAGGACGGTCTCGCCCGCCTTGGCCGCCTCGACCACGAAGCTGTAGGCGCTCTTGAACATCCGGACGGTCTTCTGCAGATCGATGATGTAGATCCCGTTGCGCGCCCCGAAGATAAAGGGTTTCATCTTCGGGTTCCATCTCTTGGTCTGGTGGCCGAAATGGACCCCGGCCTCCAGCAGTTCCTTCATGGTGATGCTCGACATAAGTTCTTCTCCTTTTCGGTTGCGCCTCCGCCCCCCGGGACCTCACCCGGAATCCGTACCCGTTACGGACACCGCCGGGGAAAAGGGGGGCGTGCGGATTTACAAACAGCGAATCTATATAGCACAAGGCCGCCTCTTTGGCAAGGAGATTTTAGCAGCAGCTGGCAGCGCTTTCGGCCAGAATCGTCAGGTGCGACGCCCCTCCCCTTTACTTCCCCCCCCATCTCATGTATCATGCCACGGTTATGAAGAAGACCCTGTTCCTCTATATCTGCCGGGAAATCGCGGTCCCCTTTCTCCTCGGGATGGCGACCTTCACCGCGGTGCTGCTGATGGGACGGCTCCTCCAGCTGGCCGAGATGGTGGTGGCGCGGGGGGCACTATTCTCCGACATCCTCCGGATGGTCCTCTACCTCCTCCCCTTCTTCTCCATGGTCACCATCCCGATGGCCTTTCTCCTCGCCCTGCTCCTCGCCTTCGGCAGGCTTTCCGCGGACAGCGAGGTCACCGCCATGAAGGCTTGCGGCATGGGACTCTACACTCTTCTGCCGCCTGTCCTCTCCTGCGCCCTGCTCGCCTGGCTCGCCACCACCTTCATCACCGTCTACGCCCTCCCCTGGGGGAACACCTCGTTCAAGCAGCTCCTCCTCGAAGTCGTCGAAACCCGTGCCACCCTGAACCTGAAGGAGCGGGTCTTCAACGACGACTTCCCCGGGCTGGTCCTCTACGTGGACCGCTACCAGAGCGACAGGGGCACCATGTCCGGCATCCTCATCCAGGACGAAAGGAACCCGAAGGAGCCCTCCACCATCTTTGCCGGGGAGGGGATGATCGTCAGAGAGCCGGGGACCAAGACCCTCCGGCTTTCCCTGAAAAACGGCGGCATCCACCAGAGCCTCGGCACGGCCGGCTACCGGCTCCTGGAATTCCAGGACTATCAGGTCACCATCAACCTCGCCCTGGCGGCCAAGGAGGTGATCAAGAACGAGCGCGACATGACCTTCGCCGATCTGCGGCAGGCGCTGCGCACCCATAAGGTGGACGACAGGGAGCGGCGTAAAGTCCAGATCGAGTTCCACAGCCGGCTCGCCCTGCCCCTCGCCTGCTTCGCGTTCGCCCTGGTGGGGGTCCCTCTCGGAATCCAGAACCAGCGTTCCGGCAAGGCCGCCGGCTTCTCCATCAGCATCGGGGTCATCCTCGCCTACTACGTGGTCCTCTCCGCCGGGGAAACCCTGGGGCAGAAGGGGATCGTCCATCCGGCCGTCGCCGTCTGGACCCCCGACATCGCCTTCCTCCTGCTCGGCGTCTACCTCTTCAGGAAAGCGGCCTCGGAGTCGAGCATCCCCCTCATCGAATTCGCCCGGGAGCTGGTCGCCCAGGCGCGGGGCGCGGCAACCCGCAGGGGGACCGGGCAATGAGGATCATCAGCCGCTATATAGTCTCCTCCTACCTGAAGGTCATCGGCCTCAGCGCCGGGTCCTTTGTCGCCATCTATCTGGTCATCGATTTCCTGGAAAGGATCGGCCGGTTCACCCGCGCCCAGGGGAAGCCATACCACATCATGCTCTTCTTCCTCTACAAGGTCCCGGAAATCGCCAGCCAGATCACCCCGCTGGCGGTCCTGATGGCCACCCTGCTCACCCTCGGGATGCTGGCGCGCCACAGCGAGATAACCGCCATGCGCGGCTGCGGCATAAGCGTCGCGCGGATTACCGCCCCGCTGCTGGTCACCGCCTTCGTCATCAGCATGCTCACCTTCCTGGTCGCCGAACTCGTCGTCCCCGCGAGCTTTGCCCGGATGAGGTATGTCCAGAACGTCCTCATCGAGAAGAAGAGCCCCAACGCCTTCTTCCGCCAGCAGAACATCTGGTACCGCCAGGAAAACACCCTCCTTCAGGCACGGAACTTCAACCCGGCCGACCAGACGCTCAAGGGGATCACCATCTGGCAGATGGGCCCCGGCATGACGCCGTTGCAGCGGATCGAGGCGGTTGCTGGACATTACGGCGACTCCGGATGGCTCCTGAAGGACGTGGTAATCCGGGGGATAAGCGGCGGCAACGTGGTAAACACCATCAGGAAAAGGGAGCTCCCGGTACCGCTCAACCTCAGGCTCACTGACCTCAAGGTGCTGGAAAAGGAAGCGGGCACCATGAGCATCTTCGCCCTCAGGAGTTACTGCAACAAGCTCCGGAAGGGGGGGTACGACGACACCAGGTACCGGGCCCAGCTCCACTCCCGGATCTCGCTTCCGTTCGCCTCCCTGGTCATGGCCTTCCTCGGCATCCCCTTCGCCCTGCGGGGGGGGCGGACCAGCGGGATAGCGGTCGGCATCGGCATAAGCCTCGGCATCGGCTTCAGTTACTTCGCCGTCAATGCCGTCCTGCTCTCCTTCGGCCAGGCCGGCGTGCTCCCCCCGCTGGTTGCGGCGTGGGCCGCCAACTTCATCTTCGCCGCCGCCGGGGTCTGGCTGGCGATGACGGTCAACCGCTGATCTGTTGACAATCAGCCCGGCGGTGCTTTAATAGCCGGGACAGTGAGACCTTGCCGCACCTAGCCGAAAACAACCAGTTACCGATGAAAGGAGACCCTCCCGTGCCCCGTCGCTTCATGATCCTCCTCTCCCTCCTGGCGCTCCTGGCGACCGTGACCGTCCCGTCCTTCGTCGCAGCCGCCACCCTGAACGGCAACAAGGAGCTTCCCCCCCGGGCCGAACCGGAGAAGGCCCCGCCGGTCAACGTCCTCAGCATCATCCCCGCCCAGGGGGAACCGGGGATAACCGTGACCCTCTACGGCACCGGCTTTTCCCAGAAGACCACCGTCTTTCTCGGCAATGTCGAACTGCCGGCCAGGGTGGTCGGCCCGCAGCAGCTCTCCTTCGACATCCCGAGGCTCAATCCCGGCCTGTACGCCCTGTTCCTCAGGAGGGAGGACGGGATGACCAGCAGGCCCTACAACTTCGCCCTCCTCCCCCAGAGGCCGGTGGCCCTTTCCCTCGACCCCGACACCGTCTATGCCTGCGCCGCCGGACGCGACCGGGAGGTAACCGTCACGGGGCGCAACTTCCAGGAAGGGTCCCAGATCATCTTCGACGGCGCCGCCATCAGGAGCCGCTTCTCCGCCGCCGAGTCCATCTCCTTCACCGCCCCCCAGGTCGCCGGCGGGCTCCACCAGGTGCAGGTGAAAAACCCGGGAGACGCCGTGTCCGGGGTCCTCGGCCTGGTCATCGACGCCCGCCCGGAAATCGTCGGCATCACCCAGGGTGAGGAGTACGTCAACTACTACAACCTGGTCATCGACGGCAGGAATTTCCAGCAGAACTCAGCCCTGGTGGTCATGGAGGAACGGACCATCGACCAGACCGCGGCCCAACTGGCGGTCGATGTGAAGCGGATCACCAGCGGCTCGGGAAGCACCACCGAACGGGAGCGGCTCCTGTTCATCAACTGCAACCGGATCATCTACCAGCGCTACCCCTACAGCACCATCCCGAAGAATTTCAGGGTCCAGGTGGTCAATCCCGCCGGTGAGGGCGAAAGCGCGGTGGTCTCGGTGAGCGCGCCGTAACCGGGCTTCGGCCCACCCTAAAGGCGATGAGGCATGCTGTTTTCCCTGCAGAAAATAATCTGGTTCCTTGCCATGCCGCCGGCAAGCCTGATCCTGCTGATGCTCCTCGGGATGGCCGTCTCCGGGAAAAGGCGGAAGCTGGGAAGGGCGCTCATCCTCGCCGGCCTCACCCTCCTCTATCTCCTGAGCCTGGGGCCCGTGGCGGACCTCCTTCTGAGGCCGCTCGAAAGCGCGGCGCCCCCCCTGCTCGCCCTGCCGGTCGCGGCTGATGCGGTCGTCGTCCCCGGCGGCGGCTCGGTAGACCTCAGCTGGGCCGGCGCTCCCCCCGTCCCGAACAGCGAGACCTACACCCGACTGGTCAAGGGTGTCGAGCTTGCCACAGGAATGAAGATTCCCCTGGTCCTGACCGGCGGCAATGGCGAGCCCTTTGCAACTACCCTGAACGACGCCGACGTCATGGCGGAGGCGGCGTATGCCCTGGGGGCGCCCCGCAGCCTGGTGCTCGTGGAAAACCGTTCGCGCAACACCCTTGAGAATTCCCATGCGGTGCGCAAGCTCGTGACCGGGGACCGGATCATCCTCGCGACCTCCGCCTACTACATGAAGCGCGCCGTCATCATGTTCACCAGGCGGGGCTTCACGGTGATCCCGGCGCCGACCTTCCATCTGGTCCAGACCAGGAAGGGAGGCCCCGCCTCCCTCATCCCCCATGCCGGCAATCTCGCCAGATCGTCGGTGGCGCTCGCCGAGTGGCTGAGCCTCGCCTGGTGGGGGATCCGGGGCGAGCTCTGAGCCCCCCTTTTCCCGCCCCCCTGCCTTGACATCGGTCATGGCCATCCCTATCATTTCCCTATCAGACCGCGAGAAAGGAGCGCCCCCATGATCAGACCGGACAAGATGACCATCAAGAGCCAGGAGGCCCTGGCCGCGGCCCAGGAGAGCGCTTCCCGCCGCGGCCACAACGCCATCGAGCCGGAGCACCTGCTGCTGGCGCTCCTTGAGCAGGAAGGGGGGCTGGTGGCGCCGATCCTGCAAAAGATCGGCGCCAATCCCCCCTTCATCCAGGGAAAGACCGAGGAGGCGCTGAAGAGGCTCCCCCAGGTAAGCGGCGCGGTCCAGGTCTATCTCTCCCCGGCCCTGAACTCCCTGCTGGACGCGGCCCAGAAGGAGGCGGACGCCATGCAGGACGGTTTCGTCTCGACGGAGCACCTGCTGCTCGCCATGGTGAAGGATAAAAAGGGGGAGGCGGGGCGGCTCCTGGCCGACAACGGGGTGACCCGGGAGGCGATCCTGGCGGCATTGAAGGATTTGCGGGGGGACGAGCGGGTCACCGACCAGAGCCCGGAGGAGAAATACCAGGCCCTCGCCAAGTACGCCCGCGACCTGACCGATCTCGCCCGGCGGGGCAAGCTCGACCCGGTGATCGGCCGGGACGACGAGATCCGGCGGGTGATCCAGGTCCTCTCCCGCAGGACCAAGAACAACCCGGTGCTGATCGGCGAGCCGGGGGTGGGGAAGACCGCCATCGTCGAGGGGCTGGCCCAAAGGATCGTCTCCGGCGACGTCCCGGAGACCCTGAGGAACAAGCGGCTCACGGCCCTCGACATGGGGGCGCTGATCGCCGGCGCCAAGTACCGGGGGGAGTTCGAGGACCGGCTGAAGGCGGTGATCAGGGAGGTGGGGAAGTCGGAAGGGGAGATCATCCTGTTCATCGACGAGCTCCACACCCTGGTGGGGGCCGGCGCCGCCGAGGGGGCGATGGACGCCTCCAACATGCTCAAACCCGCCCTGGCCCGCGGCGAGCTCCACTGCATCGGCGCCACCACCCTCAACGAATACCGCAAGTACATCGAGAAGGACGCCGCCCTGGAGCGCCGCTTCCAGCAGGTCTACACCGGCGAGCCCTCGGTCGAGGACACCATCGCCATCCTGCGCGGGCTGAAGGAGAAGTACGAGACCTACCACGGCGTCCGGATCAAGGACGGCGCCATCATCGCCGCCGCCACCCTCTCCGACCGCTACATCACCGACCGGTTCCTTCCCGACAAGGCGATCGACCTGATCGACGAGGCCGCCTCGCGGCTGCGAATCGAGATCGATTCCATGCCGACCGAGATCGACGAGGTGGAGCGGCGCATCATCCAGCTGGAGATCGAGAAGCAGGCGCTCCTGCGGGAAAACCACGACCCCCGCGCCCAGGAGCGGATGCAGAAGCTGGCCGACGAACTGGAGGGGTTGAAGGCCGAGTCGGCCCGGTTGAAGAGCCACTGGCAGCAGGAGAAGGAGATCATCAAGGGGTACAGCGAGCTGAAGCAGCGGCTGGAGGAGAAGAAGGAGGAGGCGCGAAGGAAAGAGCGGGAGGGGGACCTGGCCCGCACCGCCGAAATACTCTACGGCGAGATCCCGGCCATCGAGAAGGAGATGGCGGAGCGGAGCAGGGCTCTGGAGGAGGCGCAGCGGGAAGGGAAGATGCTTTCCGAGGAGGTGGACGCAGACCAGATCGCCGAGATCGTCGCCAAGTGGACCGGCATCCCGGTCTCCCGGATGCTGGAGTCGGAGCAGGAGAAGCTGATCCACATGGAGGAGCGGCTGCGGAGCCGGGTGGTGGGGCAGGACGACGCCCTGACGCTGGTCGCCAACGCGGTGCGGCGCGCCCGCTCCGGCCTCTCCGACCCGCACCGGCCGATCGGCTCGTTCATCTTCCTCGGCCCCACCGGGGTGGGGAAGACCGAGACCGCCCGGGCCCTGGCGCAGTTCCTGTTCGACGACGACCAGGCGATCGTCCGGATCGACATGAGCGAGTACCAGGAGAAGCACGCGGTGGCGCGGCTGATAGGCGCCCCCCCCGGCTACGTCGGCTACGAGGAGGGGGGGCAGCTGACCGAGGCGGTCAGGCGCCGCCCCTACGCGATCGTCCTCTTCGACGAGATCGAGAAGGCCCATCCGGAGGTGTTCAACGTGCTCCTCCAGCTCCTGGACGACGGCCGCCTCACCGACGGCCAGGGGCGGACCGTCGATTTCCGCAACACGGTGATCATCATGACCAGCAACCTCGGCTCCCAGTGGATCAGGGAGTTGGGCGCCAGCGACTACGACAGGATGCGGGCGATGGTCATGGAGACACTGAAGGAGAGCTTCAAGCCGGAGTTCCTGAACAGGATCGACGAGATCGTCATCTACCACGCTCTCCCCATGGAGCAGATCAAGCGAATCGTCGATATCCAGGTGCAGGTCCTGGCGAAACGGCTGGCGGAGCGCCGGATCGAGCTGGAGATAAGTGACAAGGCGAAGGAGTACCTGGCGCGGGAGGGGTACGACCCCGCCATGGGCGCCCGCCCCCTGAAGCGGACCCTGCAGCGCAAGATTCTCGACCCGCTGGCGATCATGCTCCTGGAGGGGAAGTTCAGCGAGGGAGACACGGTCAGGGTCGACCTGGATATGGCCGGGGAGGGGCTGGTGATCAGGAAGAAGTGAGGGTTTCTGCTGAGTTGTACTCTTAAACTCTTTACGCGACCGCCATGTATTCGGCAAAAGAGCTGGATTCGGGGATATCCTGATGGTCCTCGATAAGCCCCTGAACATGCATTTGGATGGCCTCGTGCATGTTTTTCTCGACTTCTTCCCGCGTCGCGCCTGTAGCTACGCAGCCAGGTAGATCAGGAGAAAAGGCGGAATAATTCCCATTGGCTTTTTCTATGACTACGAGAAAGCGATGCATGGTCTATTGTTCTCCTTTCAGTTGTGCCTGTTTCAAGATACTGTTGAGCGTCCATGGGGCCAGATCGTCATTCGGATGTCCGGCAACTGTCACCCGGCCTGGCTTGACCGGATGTTTGTACTGTCGATGACTGCCGCGCGTTACGAGCAGAAACCAGCCATCCTGCTCGATCAAAGGAATAACGTCTTATTTTCATGGGGGTATTCTAGCATTCCGAAGGGATTTATCAAGGCAAAACTGAGGGCGGGCGACCTGCTCGATCATCCTGTTTGACGAGGCCGAGAGGGTGCCCGGATACGGAATTTGGGATGACTCTCGTAGAAACAGATGTCCGGATTGCCCGAAACCCGCCTTATTCCTTGACACTGCCGCCTGTGCGGGTGTATCTATGTGAGTGATTTCTTATGCTATGGAGTGTCCGGATGGGGTGGATGGGATGCTTGAGTGCAGGTTCAGAGAGCCGCTTGGTCAGTGTGAAAGCTGATGGAGCGGCTTTTTTTGTGTTGAATTAAGCATGGTCCCCGGAATTCCAATAATCGACCCGTTGAGGCCATTTGCGTAGGGTGTAAAGAGGAGTGACGATGAAAGCACGGCTGACACTGAAACCGGGGCAGAAGGGAACCAAGGCACTGGTGGAGAAATACGGCGCTGCCCTCGTCTGCGTGCGCCACCGGTACGACGAGGCAAGCCGCATTCGGACAACTACGGTGGAACTTGTCGAGAAGACGAAGCAATTGCCGCCGTCACTTCCGCGCATAGCGGATGATGATCATGTGCGGGTTAGGATTGCCTATGGGGAAAAAAGCCTGGGGCAATTGGCCCGGAGTCTGGGCGGGAAATGGGATGGGAAGGGGAAGCTCTGGCACATTCGGTACGGGAAGATAAAGGGGACGGAACTGGAGAAGCTTATGGTAGGAACTGCTACGAAATAACCTTTACCGTATGGCGCTTAGATTTGGGTCAGATTTGGCTGTGCTGATTGAGCCAAACCGCAGGCGTAGCCAAAGCTACGCTGAGGATTTGGCGATTGAAGCACGGCCAAAGATGGTCCGAAGATGAGATGCAAGAATGTAAAAGGTTATTTCGTGGCAGTTCCTGAGTGAAGGATGGGAAAAGAAGGGACGGGAGTCATGATGGCATCTAATAGTATATGCCTGTCGGCAGCCCAAAGTTGATATCGGCATCTAATAGTAGATGCTTTGCAGGAGAGCGGATGATGACGGTGGTATCTAATAATATATGCTTCGCGGGTATCCAATAGTAGATGCCGGGATATAGTATTAGATGCTTTCGCAGAATAAATGTTCCATTTGGGAAGATCACCGGTTCACGCGCGCGCGTGAACCGGTCAACAAGTGGTTAGGCGTCTAAGATTGAAAGTATACACGTGAGCCAGTTCACAGACCAGTACAACACCAAATGAAAGGAGAGCAGCTATGTGTGTAAAAGTGACGTGCGTCATCAGGGGTGGAGACGGGACAATTACCCACATCGGTGGTAGCGCTGATGACGGCAGCATGCGTTGGGGCCTCACGCGAGCGGAGGCGATCCAGCGGATCGAGAGCAATGAATGGTCCTTCTTCGTGGCTCGGCCTGCGGCGGATCCCGTGCCAGTAATCGTCCGCACTGTGAGTGGGGTAAAGTTCCTGACGACGGCGCCCGACGATACCCAGACGAACAACCTTGCCCTACTGCCGGTGTGTGACATGCCACTCGCAGGTACCGACCCGCAGTTCCCACTCAGCATCCCCGGACCGCGACAGCCCACGCTTGTGCAGTTAGAAGGCCGGGGAGCCGCGGGAGGCACTGTAGTGACACCACCTGACGCCGACGGGCGCTTTAAAATCCCCGGTTGGACGCCTGCTAAGAAACTCAGTCGGCTCCGGCTCACCTGCAATTTCCCGTTCCCTGCCAATCTCGAGGTCTACATCGAGCGTGACCCGACGAGGCCCGACTCTGTGGAGGCCAACCATAAGCTGACCAAGATCGACTCGACCTCGCCCGCTCAAGTGCGGGCGCTCGAAGATCAAGGAAAGGGCTGGTACGACTGGATCCTGATGCTTCCCGACGCCTCCTACCCACGCCGATTCACGCCAAGCATCGTGCCGATTGGTATACCGAAAGCGATCGGGGCGGGGAGTGGCTTTACGCTTTTCATTCGGAATGTAAGCTACAATCGCTATTGCGAGGGTCCGAGCGTGCCGCTCTCGGTTGTTGTCTATCGGACGCCATTTATTCCGCCCTACACGTATCCGAGTGGCGGCTCCTCTGGCGGAGGCACGAAGCCACCGCGCGAATACAAGCCAGGCGCGTTCGGCGCTTGGCAGCCCGGGGTCAAAAATATCGGTCAGTCGATGCCGAAGGGCACGAACAAGCGTCTTGAGGTGAAGTCACCTGCCGAGGCAGTTGAGGTCGGCTGGCCACAATACGGCGTCTATACGAACCCCGCGGCCACGCCGCCCACAAAGCTTTGCCAGCCTGTGGGCTTCGCAGTCCTTACCGGGACAGGGACTGATGGAGGTGGGATCGGCTTTAGCGACACCGGCGAGCTCGGCGTCGCGCTTGCAATCCTGCAACCGAACGTAACTGGACGTGCTGGTAACGTCCTCTTCCGCTTCATAAAGCTTGGTGCGCCGTCAGCCCAACCAATGGATGTGGAAGGCTTTCTTACAACGCCGAATACGACAGTTACCCCGCGGATACTCTTCGATCCAACGGAACAAGTGGCACTTGTCGTCGATGCGAACCGATTCGGCGGCTACGCTATGAATCCAGGCCGTGCGCGTCTCCTAGACCTCGGGCACGGCGCATCCTCCCTCCGCGAGATCGAATTCAATGGTGATGGGACCACCCTCTCCGCTACTGTCTCAAAGCTTCCTGACGGATCCTACGAAGCCGTAATCACAACGAACGTAGGGCAGACGAAGGTAGGTCTACCGAAGAACTGACCCTGGCAAAGCCGTCGCCGTCACGGCGGGTCGCTACCGGACCATCTGGAAGACTACGCAGCACTGAGAAAGACAATCGTGTCAGGCTTGCAAGTTTGGAAAAAATGAATCTGTAACTGCACAATTGCAAGCCTGACACCGCAGACTTTCCAGTATGGCGCTTAGATTTGGGTCAGATTTGGCTGTGCTGATTGAGCCAAACCGCAGGCGTAGCCAAAGCTACGCTGAGGATTTGGCGATTGAAGCACGGCCAAAGATGGTCCGAAGATGAGATGCAAGAATGTAAAAGGTTATTT
>JAMPXD010000051.1 GCA_023701365.1 Geobacteraceae bacterium | reverse complement strand
TGGTCACTGGTCACTGGTCACTGGTCACTGGTCACTGGTCACTGGTCACTGGTCACTGGTCACTAATCCCCAGTCCCCGCTTTTTTCACCCGCAGCCGCATCCCCTCCAACGCGGCCACAACTACCTTCTCACCTTGCGCGATCCGCTCATCGCCTATGGCGTCCCAGTATTCGCCCCGCACGAATACCTTGCCCTCCGGCGCCAGCTCCGACTCGGCGGTCCCGGTTTCGCCGACGAGCCCTTCGCGCCCGGTGACCGGCCTGAGCCGGTGGACCTGGACGGCCTTGGTGACCGCAATCAGGATGAACAGGGTGGTGGCGAGCACGGTCGGCAGGATGACCCCCCAGGAGACCCGCAGATAGGGCTCGGGCGATTCGAACAGGAGCAGGGAGCCGAAGATCAGCGAGATCACGCCACCGACCGCCAGCATGCCGTGGGAGACGATCTTGATCTCGGCGATGAAGAGGATCAGGGCGAAGATGATCAGGAGGACCCCCGCGTAGTTGACCGGCAGGGTCTGAAAGGCGAAGAAGGCGAGGATCAGGGATATCCCGCCGATCACCCCGGGGAGGATGACCCCCGGATTGGAGAGCTCGAAGAACAGGCCGAGAAGGCCGAGCATCAGCAGCACATAGGCCACATTGGGATTGCTGACAGCGTTCAGGATGCGCTGCCGGCTGCTCATCCCGGCGGCAACCGTCTCTGCCCCGGCCAACTGCAGTGTGACATCCCTGCCGTCGCGCCGCAGGGTCAGGCCGTCCAGTTTTTTCAGCAGTTCCGCCCGGTTCGAGGCCATCAGGTCGATGACCCTTTCTTCCAGGGCCTTCTCCGCCGCGAGGGACACGCTTGCGCGCACCATGGTCCGGGCGACCTCTGCGTTGCGCCCCCGCTTCCGGGCAATCCCCTCCGCGTAAGCCTCCGCATCGTTCAAGACCTTGTCCTGCATCACCTTGTCCGGCTTCTCCCCGATGGAGACCGGGTGGGCGGCGCCGATGTTGGTGCCCGGGGACATGGCGAGAATGTCGGCAGCGAGTCCGATGACCGCGCCTGCGGAAGCGGCGCGCGCACCGGCGGGGGTGACGAATACCGCCACCGGCACGGGACTGGCCATCACCTCCTTGACGATCTCGCGCATGGCGGTGTCGAGCCCGCCAGGAGTGTCCATTTCGATCAGCACCAGGCTTTCCTGCTTCCGGGCCGACTCGTGGAGATTCTTCCGGAGGTAATCCACTGTCACCGGGTTGATGGGGCCGTCCACGGCAAGCACCCTGATGACCGGGGTTTCCGCCAGCCCCGGGCAAGCCAGGGTCAGCAACAGGATTGTAACCGTCAGAGCCCGTAACATGCTTATCTCCCCCTTGCAGATGCGCTAAAGTATACTACGACGTGGCTGGCCGTCAATCAAATCGCGTCTTGCCAAGCTGCGGCAAAAATGGTATTTAAGAGCTCTACTGGGCTGCGGAGGCGCCATGAAAGAGCCGATCAAGATACTCCTTGTCGATGACGAGGCACCGAGCCGGGAAGCCCTGGCCCTGCTGCTGAAACATGCCGGCTACCAGGTCAAGGGTGCCGGGTCTGGACATGAGGCCTTCGAGCTTTTGGCGGCAGCACAGTTCGACATCGTCATCACCGACCTGTTCCTCCCCGACCTGAACGGCATCGATATCCTCAAGCAGGTGAAGTCCCTCTCCCCCGCCATGGAGGTGATCCTCATCACCGGCCACGCCTCGGCGGAGACCGCGGTCCAGGCGATGAAGGAGGGGGCATTCGATTACATCACCAAGCCGCTGAACCTGGAGGAACTCCGGATCATTCTGGAGAAGGCCCTGGAAAAACGACGGCTCCTCAGCGAAAACGTCTACCTGAGAAAACAGCTCCGCGACAAATTCGAATTCGCCAACATCATCGGCACTTCCCCGGCCATGCAGAAGGTCTTCAACCGGATGAAGCGGATCATCAAGACAGACTCGACGGTCCTGATCATGGGGGAATCGGGGACCGGCAAGGAGATCGTGGCCAAGGCGATCCACTTCAACGGCCACCGCAAGGACAAGCCGTTCATCGCCGTCCATTGCGGCGCCATCCCGGAAAACCTGCTGGAGAGCGAGCTGTTCGGCCACATGAAGGGGGCCTTCACCGGCGCCATCAAGGACAAGATCGGCAAATTCGAGGCAGCCGACCAGGGGACAATCTTCCTCGACGAGATCGGCACCATGCCGATGCACCTCCAGACCAAGCTCCTCCGGGTGCTCCAGGAGCAGGAGGTGGAGCGGGTCGGCTCGAACCGGCCGATCAAGCTCGACGTCCGGGTCATCTCCGCCACCAACCAGAACCTGGAGGAGGAGGTGAAGGCGGGGAACTTCCGGGACGACCTCTACTACCGGCTGAACGTCATCCCCCTGATCCTCCCCCCGCTGCGGCAGAGGGTTGAGGACATCCTGCCGCTCGTCAAGTTTTTCCTCCAGAAAAACTGCCGGGAGATGAAACGCCACATGATGACCCTGGACGCGAAGGCACTCGAGGCGCTGGAGCTCTATCACTGGCCGGGCAACGTAAGGGAGCTGGAAAACATCGTGGAACGGACCGTGGCCCTCACCGAAGGGAACCAGATCACCATCGACGACCTCCCGTCCGCCGTCAGGATGACCGCCTCGACCCGGGTCGTCGAACGGGGAGTAGACCTGGCAAAGACGATCAGCGAGATCGAAAGGAAGATGATCGCCGAGGCCCTCGCCCTGTCCGACGGGGTGAAGGCGCGCGCCGCGGCGATGCTGAAGCTGAACAGGACCACGCTGGTGGAGAAGATGAAGCGGTTGGGGATGGAAGGGTAAGGCGGTTCGAGGTTCGAGGTTATCCGTCCTTTTTCTGCAGGGCATCTTTCCCGAGGAGCCTCATCACCTGCTGCATGTCCTCCCACACTTCCCGCTTCTTCTCGGCGTTGCGCAGGAGAAAGGCTGGGTGGAAGGTCGGCATGAGGGGAATCCCGTGATAGTCGTGGAAGCGGCCGCGCAACCTGGAGATCGGCTCCTTTGTTTGCAGCAGGGTCTGGGCCGCAAAGGTGCCGAGCGCAACGACCACCGCTGGACCGATGGCCTTCACCTGGCGCAGCATGAACGGATGACACTGCTCGACCTCGGAGGGCTGCGGGTTCCTGTTATTGGGGGGCCGGCACTTGAGGACGTTGCAGATGTAGACCTCTTCCCTCCTGAACCCCATCGCCTGGATGATCTTTGTCAGCAGCTGCCCCGCCTCGCCGACAAACGGCTCCCCCTGCAGGTCCTCGTCCCGCCCGGGCGCCTCACCGACGAAAACCAGCCGCGCCTCGGGGTTGCCGACGCCGAATACCAGGTTGGTCCGGGTCTTGCCCAGCTGGCAGCGGCCGCATTCCCCCAGATTTGTCCTGATGTCGTCGAGCGATTCCCGCTGCTTCTCTCCGGCCGGAGTTGAGACAGTTTCGGGCGTACCATACGGCAGGCCATCCACCCCGCTCTCCCGGAGTTCCTCCAGGTAAACCCGCAAGGAGCCGAGGAGCCCCCTCACCTCGTCATTTCCCGTCATTGCAAACCCCTTTACTTTTCTCCCGCCATTTACTATTCTCTTGAAGACATGCTAATTCTTCTTTCGATTCTCCCGGCGGCCCTGCTGTGCGTCATCTGCACCCCCCATGAGGCCCTCGCCTGGGGGGCCGGGGTCCACCTGCAACTGGGGACGGCAGTCCTGAACAATCTGACGGCGATCTCCCCGGCGGTGGCCGCGGTCATCGGCGAGTTCCCCCACGATTTCCTGTACGGCTGCATCGCCGCCGACATCACCATCGGCAAGAAGTTCACCCACTACCTGCTCCACTGCCACCGCTGGCGGATCGGCCTGAAGGTCCTGGAGCACGCCGGCCCTTCCCCGCAGAAGGCGTGCGCCTACGGCTACCTCTCCCATCTGGCCGCCGACACGGTGTCCCACAACTATTTTGTCCCCTACAAGATCATGCGGAGCTTTTCCACCCTCACCCTCAAGCACGCCTACTGGGAGATGCGCTTCGAGAACTTCGTGGAGAAGGATATCTGGGAGACCGGCCGGAAGATATCGACGGAGAATTACCGGGCCAACGACGCCCTGTTGCGCAGGGTCCTGTCGGACACCATCTTTTCCTTCGGCACCAACAAGCGGATCTTCAACTCCATTCTCCTGGTGAGCCGGCTGGAGAAATGGCAGCAGGTGCTCCAGACCCTGTCCGATTCGTCCCGCTACACCCTGGAAGAGAGCGATCGGGACGAGTATATGGGGTTGGCGCGGGAGGCGGTGTTCGACTTTCTGAACGGCATGGAAGGGTCCCGCTTTTTCCAGGCGGACCCGACCGGGGAGCGGGCGCTGATGACGGCGGAAGCGGTCCGGAAGAACCTCCGGCTCCTCTACCGGAGCGGCAAGCTGACCAAGGCCCAGGCCCAGGAGGAGCTGGAGGAAATCAGGAAAAAGCTGCGCGAGGCGATCTGCGCGCCGGAGCGGCTGCTGGAGATATTGTCGACAGAGTAGCCACTAGCCACTAGCCACTAGCCACTAGCCACCAGCCACCAGCGGCTAGCGACTAGCGGCTAGCCGCTGCCGTAAGGCCGCCACCCGGTCGAGAATCACATCCGCCAGCTCGTCCTTCCCCATCAGGGGTAGCTCCTCAAGGCTGCCGTCGCGGAAGAGGAGCTTGACAATGTTGGTGTCGACGTTGAAGCCGGCCCCCTCCTGGCTGATGTCGTTTGCCACCACCATGTCCAGGTTCTTCTCCGTCAGCTTCTTGGCGGCGTTTTCCAAAAGGCTTCCGGTCTCGGCGGCGAACCCCACCAGGAGCCTTTCCCCCTTGAACTTTCCCAGCTCTCCCAGGATGTCGGGGTTTTTCACCAGCTCCAGGACCAGGGGTGCGTCCGTTTTCTTGATCTTTTCCACAGCCCGCTGCTGGGGGCGATAATCGGCCACGGCAGCCGCCTTGATGATGATGGTGCTGGCGCCAGCCTTGGCAAGCACCACCTCCAGCATTTCCCGGGCGCTCTCCACGGCAACGGTCTCCACCCCCCACGGGGCAGCCAGGCAGGTAGGGCCGGTCACCAGGACCACAGCCGCACCACGACGGCGGGCCGCCCGTGCCATGGCATATCCCATCTTCCCCGACGAATGGTTGCTGACGAAACGGACCGGGTCAATCTCCTCGCGGGTCGGCCCGGCGGTGACGAGAAAACTCTCCCCCGCCAGGTCCTTCGGAGTCAGGGCGGCAACAACCTCCTCGAAGATCACCTGGGGCTCCTGAAGCTTACCCTCCCCTTCCCAGCCGCAGGCGAGCAACCCCTTGGCAGGCTCGACGAACTGATAGCCGCGCTCTTTCAGGCGCGCCTCGTTTTCCTTGTAGCTCGGATTCGTGTACATGTTTACGTTCATGGCCGGGGCGATCAGGACCGGCGCCTTGGTGGCCATGACCGTGGTGGTCAGCATGTCGTCGGCGATTCCCCCGGCAATCTTGCCGACGAAGTTGGCCGTTGCCGGGGCGATGATGAACAGGTCGGCCCGGTCGGCCAGGGAGATGTGGCCAATCTCCCGCTCCGAGATCAGATTGAAGAGTGAGGTGGAAACCGGATTCATGGAGAGCGTCTGGAAGGTCAGCGGGGTGACGAACTCCTCGGCCGACCGGGTCATTATTACGTGCACATTGGCCCCCGCCTTGGTCAACAGGCGCAGGAGTTCCACCGCCTTATAAGCGGCGATCCCGCCTGTGACGCCGAGGACGATCTCTTTACCTTTCAGCATGCTGCCTCCGTTAGAGCGGAACTCTGACGCGCGGAAGCTCCGCTCTATAGAGTGATGTATGGATTATACCGCTTTTCATGGCCGATGGTCGTGGAGGGGCCGTGCCCCGGATAGGCGACGGTCGCTTCCGGCAGGGTCAGGAGCTTCTCCCGGATACCCGCGATCAGGGCCTCATGGGAGCTGCCGGGGAAATCGGTCCGTCCCACCCCCTCGGCGAACAGGGTATCGCCGGTGATGACCTTCGCCTCGCTCTCCAGGTACAAGCAGCACCCCCCAGGGGTGTGCCCCGGGGTATGGAGCACCTTGATGCTGTAGTGGCCGAACGGAATCTCCATGCCATCCTCCAGGAGCCGGTCAGGGGGAGGTGAATTCTCGGTGGTCAGACCGTACATGGTGGCCACATCGGCGGCGCGGGAGAGAAACGGGACATCCCCCCCATGGATCAGGAACTGGGCGCCAGTCGCCGTCAGCACCCGCCGGTTCCCCCCGATGTGGTCGAAGTGGCCGTGGGTGTTGATGACAAGCCGGATCGTCAGTCCCAGCCGGTTCACCGCGGCCAGGATCTTCTCGGTATCCCCCCCCGGATCGACGATCACCCCCTCCTTGGTTGATTCGCAACCGAGGATCAAGCAGTTGACCTCCAGTGGGCCGACTACTACTGTCTCGAAAATCATTTGATTCCTCCCGTCAATTTCATCTAAAACAGATCCAGGTTCTTCTCCTTCAGCTCCGCGAAGGGGCTATTGCGGAACCCCTTGCGGCCCGACTCCTCCTTGTGCTGCTGCGGAGGAGGGGCCTGCTCCTCCAGCGGCGCGGCAACGGGCTCAGGCGGCTCCCCCCCGCCGAGGCAATTCTCCTTGAAGAAATAACGGTCGTAGAGACGGTGGTAGCTGGTCCAGCGCGAGCTGCTCTCGGTTTCCTTGCCGATATGGGACCTGATCCCGTTGATCTTGGAGTCGAGGTCGTCCAGGTAGTTGAGGATAGTCGCCTCCACCGTCTTGGGGCGCTTGGGCGAGCCGAACTCGTACTGGCCATGGTGGGAGAGGAGCATGTGCTTCAGCAGCATGGCCATCTCCAGGGGGATGCCGCCAATGGCGACGATCTTTTCCTGGATCATCTCCACCCCGATGGTGATGTGCCCCAGGAGCTTACCCTCATCCGTGTAGTCGAAGGAGCGGCTGTAGGTCATCTCCCGCACCTTGCCGACGTCGTGGAGGAGGGCTCCGGCGACCAGCAGGTCGCGGTTGATCCCTTCATAGAGGGGGACGATCCGGTCCACCAGCCGGGCCACCGCCAGCGAATGCTCCATGAGCCCGCCGAGGTAGACATGATGCATCCCCTTGGCCGCAGGAGCCGAGCTGTAAAGGGCCAGGAACGCCTGATCATCGAAGAAGGCCGATAAAAGCCTCTTCAGGTGCTGGTCGGTGATGGTGGCCAGGAGCGCCGAGAGCTCGGCGGTCATCTCCCCGATCGCCCGCGCCGCTTCAGGGAGGAAATCGGCCAGGGCAACCTCCTCGTCCGGCACCTTCCTCAGCTCCGCGATGACGAGTTGCATCTTGCCGAGGTAGACCGTGGCCTTGGAACGGACCGCGATGAAGTCGTCCTTGCTGAAGGCCGCCGAGATCAGGTCCACGTTGTCCCACACCTTCCCCTCCACCTCCCCGCTCTTGTCCATGAGCTTGAGGTTGAGGTAAGGCTTGCCGTTCTTGGCCATGGCCGTGATCTTCTCCCTCACGAGAAAAACAGAATCGACCTGGCTCCGGTCCCGAATGTCGCTGACGAACATCTTCCCCAAAATATGGCTCCTTTTTCAGAGCGGAAGGCGGAAGCGCGGAAGATCGGAAGTAAAGTCTTTTCCTCCCAGCCTTTCAGCCTTCCGCGCTTCCGCGCTATGATAGTTGCTGTGCGATTCCATCCGCAATTCTCACCCCGTCGAGGGCGGCGCTCATGATCCCCCCCGCATAGCCGGCCCCTTCCCCCGCCGGGTAAAGCCCCTTCAGGTTGACGGACTGGAGGTCCTCCCCCCTGACGATCCGGACCGGGGCCGATGTCCTGGTCTCCACCCCGGTAAGGCACGCCTCGCGCGTCATGAAGCCGCGCATCTTCCGGTCGAAATGCCTGATCCCTTCCCGCAGGGTGTCGGTGACGAACTGCGGGAAGAGCAGGGAGAGATCGGCCTCCCTTACCCCCGGCCGGTAGCTGGCGAAAGGAGGGGCGCCCCCCCCTTCCCCGAGAAAAGCGAGGAGGTTCTGGACCGGGGCACGGTACCCCCCTCCTCCCGCGGCGAACGCCCGCTGTTCGAGGGAGCGTTGGAATTCCATGCCGGCCAGGGGAGAATCGCCGGCGAAATCCGCGGCTCCGACATTGACCACCAGGGCGCTGTTGGCATAGGGAGAGCTGCGGCGATAGCCGCTCATCCCGTTGGTCACCACCCCCCCCTCCTCCGAAGAACCGGCCACCACCTCCCCCCCCGGGCACATGCAGAAGGAGTAGGCGGAGCGGCCGCTGCGGGGATTGTTCCAGGCAAGGGCGTAGTCCGCGGGGGGGAGCTGGGGATGGGCCGAAATCCCGTACTGGATCCGGTTGATCAGCTCCTGGGGATGCTCCACCCTGACCCCCACGGCGAACGGCTTCAGCTCAAGCCGGACGGACCGGCGCAACAGCATCCGGTAGGTGTCCCGGGCGCTGTTGCCGGGGGCGAGCACCAGGATGTCGCACGGCTCCTCATCGCGCTCGTTCAGGACCACCCCGCTGAGCCGGTCGCCACTGGCGCTGATGTCAGAGAGCCTGCTCCGGAAGCGGATAGCCACTCCCCGTGACTCCAGGTGCAGGCGGATGTTTGCCACCACCTCCCGCAGCCGGTCGGTACCGATGTGCGGCTTGGCAAGGTAGAGGATGTCGGAAGGGGCGCCGAACCTGACCAGCTCACGGAGAATGTAGTCGCTGTTCGGGTCTTTCAGGCGGGTGGTCAACTTGCCGTCGGAAAAGGTCCCTGCCCCCCCCTCGCCGAACTGGACATTGCTCTCCGGGTCAAGGAGACCCTTCCCCCAGAACGCCTGGACGTCCCTCACCCGTTCCTCAACCGGCTTCCCCCGCTCGATGAGGGCCGGGGCGAGACCGTATTCGCTGAGGCGCAGGGCGGCAAACAGGCCGGCCGGCCCCATCCCGGCAATGAGGAGCCTCTTGCCGGTAACGAGCCGGGGGAATCGAGGTTCACTCTTTTCAGCGAGGAATTCGATATCCGGGTCGGGAAGGTGCGTCCTCCTGAAGCCCTCCTCATCGGCAACCATGAAGCCGATGGTGTAGACGAATTTGATCCGCCCCTTCTGGCGGGCGTCCACCCCCTTGCGCGCCACGGAGAAGCTGACCAGCCGGTCGCGGGAAAGGGACAACCTGGCGCAGAGCTTTTCCGCCAGGAGATCCTCCCCTTCGCCAAGGTTTAGCGTGAGATTGCGCAGCAGGAAAGGCATGGAGGCTCGTCAGCCGGCAATCGGCCGGAATCTGGTGCGGTCGAGCAGCTGCTCGACGATTATCACTATGTCCAAGGGCTTGGTGGATTTGGGGATATGGAACCGGGCACCCATCTCCGGGGTCTCATGCTCCCGGGCTTTCCCCTGAAACATGGAGGTGAGCAGCACGATCACCGGCTCCCTGGCTCCGGCCAGGCGGGAAATCTCCAGGCAGGTACTGACCCCTCCCTTCCCCGGCATGATCAGGTCCGAGATGACCGCATCAGGGGAAACTTCGAGGAATGTCGCGACCCCTTCATCGCCGTCCTTTGCGGTAAACACGGTAAAGCCGCCCTCTGCAAACGCATCCGCAAGGACCCTCCTGAAAAAGGGGTCGTCGTCGATCAGGAGGATTTTGCCCCGGCTGGCTTCCATGGAACCTCACAACGAAAGTCGAGATGCCGGTCATAATACAAAAATGCCAAGAAAAAGGGAAGGAGAAAGAGTCCGGCCTGCCGGGGGAAGTCCCGGAGGCGGCGGCGGGGACGTCAACGCCGCAGCGACGAGACTACCTGGCGGCGATGGGGAGCTTTACGCAGAAGGTTGTGCCGTTATTATCGCTCTTTTCCACTTCGATCTTCCCCTTGTAGGTCTTGACGATGCGGCGGACCACTGCCAGACCCATGCCGGAGCCGGAGCTCTTGGTGGTGAAGAAAGGATCGAAGATATTGGAGAGGTGGTCCCTGGGAATACCCTTGCCCGTGTCGGACACCCTCACGGTGACCTCCTGGCCGTCATGGTCAAGTTCCACCTTCAGCTTGCCGCTTTTCGGCATTTCATGAATGGCGTTGAGAAACAGATTGGTGAAGATCTGCTCCAGCTCCGAAGGGTCTGCCCGGAGAGGGGGGGGGATGCAGCGGTAGTCGCGCTCGACTGCAATGCCATGGAGTTCTGTCTGTGGTTTGAAGGTCTCCAGGGTGGTGTCTATTATTCTGTCAATCGAAACATCCTTTATCTCGAACTTCGGCCTCTTCGAGGCGTCCAGCAGTTTACGCATGATGCCGTCGATCCGGTCGATTTCCTTGAATATCTTGTCGATGTATTCGAGCTTCTCCTGGTCTTCCATGCCGCTCTTCAGCAGCTGCGTGAACAGGGAGATGGAGTTCAGGGGGTTCCTGATCTCGTGGGCCATCCCCGCCGAAAGGTAGCCGAGGGCGGCCAGCTTTTCGGTCTGGACAATCTCTGCCTGGACCTTTTCGAGGGCCTCGGATTTTTCCTGCACCCTCTGCTCCAGCTCGCGGTTCCAGGCGGCTATCTCTTCCAGCAGCCTTTCCCGTTCCCTGAGGAGCTCGCGGTTTCTGATCTCCATCGCCCTGATCTTCAGGACGTTGTCGATCCTATCTGCCAGGTCCTGGTTGTTGAATGGTTTCAGGACATAGTCGGAAGCCCCGGCCTTCATGAGCTCTACCGCTATCTCCTCGCTCCCCTTGCCGGTGAACATGATCACATAGGAGTCGGGGAATTCCTTCCTGATCTCCTTCAACGCGGTAAGACCGTCCATCCCCGGCATCATGTAATCGAGGAGCACCAGGTCGGGCTTGGCGCTCCGGATCATCTCGATTCCGGTGATGGCATCCGGGGTTGTCAGGACCTGATACCCCCTGTTCTTGAGAATGATGGAGGTGAGATCGAGAATGATCTTCTCGTCATCTATTATCAGGATTTTGGCCTGATTGCCGCGTGTTTCACCAGTCATAAACAGTCGCTATCCATTCGTTGCAGGCATGCGTCGAGGGAGTGCCACCCTTTTCTTGCCATTGCCGGTAAAAGAAGGGGGCAGCTTACCGCCACCCCGTTAATTTCCCCATACGAAGCAGGGGCGCAGCATGCTGCGCCCCTCCGTACGCCCTAGCCTTCTTGTTGTCATTTCAGTTTTGCTGAAATCACGTCAAAGTACCCGCGTATCAACCAAGACGAATCGTCATGACCGGGCATTTGGCATTTCTCACCACCCGCTCGGCAGTACTGCCGAATAGTAAGTGATCGATACCCTTGCGACCCTGAGTCCCCATGACTATCAGCGACACGTTATCCGCCTCGGCCTTCTTGAGGATTTCCTCATAGGGGATGCCGGCCACGATCAGAGTCTCATAATTGGTAAAGTCTTTGATCCTTGTGCGGCAAAACTTATCCATCATCTTTTCCGCCCCTTCCTCGATCTCCTTTTCCAGCTTCTCGAAAGAGATATGGGGGACATAGAAGCCGCGCAGATCGACCGGTTCGTTGATGACGTGGATAATGCACAGCCGGGAGTTGAATTTCCTGGCGAGGGAGAGCGCATAGCCAAAGGCATGATCGGAGTTCTCGGAAAAATCATTGGCGAAGAGAATCTTATCGAACTGTTCCATGAAAAACCCCCCTTGAATGCAATATTATTGATTCGTTTCCTTGAATATCTTCTTGAGGATCGACTTCAGCTCCTCAACCTTCACCGGCTTGTTGATATACTCGAAAGCACCCAGATTGATCGACTCGATGTACGACTCGACCCCGCCGTAGGCGGTAATCATGATCACGTTGCTGTGGGGAAAGCTCTTGTTGAGCTCTTTAAGGAAAGTTATGCCGTTCATTTCCGGCATGTTGATGTCGGTAACAATGAGGTTGACCTCTTGCTGCCGCAGGTAATTAAGGGCCTCGAAACCGTTGGATACGCTATCAACGATAAACCCTTCCTTCGCCAGGAGCCGGGAAAGGCCGATCCGGGCGTTCTCTTCATCATCAACCACCAGTATCCTCTTGGGTTGTTTCACCAACATGATCTCCCGCGAAAAAATCGTTCTTCTTTTCGTATGAGTCTAACATGGCGCCTCTTCCTGTCAAGCCGGTTGTCCACCTGAATTTCTTGCAGAAGCGGCTTTCCGCCTCAGCTTGACGGCGGTAAGGATCAGGTTGGCGATAATGGAGACGAAATATATTTCATCATCGGAGAACGTCTTCATCGACGTGGAGTTTATGTTGATCACCCCGTACACGTCCTTCTTGTCGGTTATGGGGAAGGAGAGCATGGAATTGTATTTTTCTTCCTGCAATTCCGGGAAACTCTTGTAGCGGGGGTCCTGGGAGGCGCGGGAGAGCGAGATATGCTGCTTTTCCCTGGCGACCGTACCGGTGATCCCCTCGCCGATCCTGATCCGGATCTTCCCGACGAAAGAAGGGTCGAAGCCGTAGGTAGCGGCCAGCACCAGCTCCTCACCCTCGGTGAGATAGATGGAGCAGACGCTCATGTTGAGCTGGCCGGCCACCTTTTCCGCCATCTGCTGCAGGACCTGCGGCAACTCGTAGTCAGAAGAAACCAGCATGCTGATCTCTTCCAGGGAAACGATCTCCAGGTGCTCGCGGTTCGCCCGCTGCATGGTCAGCACCATCTTCCCCTTCTCGCTCTCCAGGAAGGGGGTGAAACTGGCCTTATGGTAAAACGGGTTGACGGTCTTCACCTTCTCGGTGATCGTCCGGAAATCTGAAAAGCCGCAGCTGCAGGTCATCTTTACCCGGTAATGGTCGATCCTCTCGCCCTTCATTGCCCGGCCGCACTTGCGGCAGCGCGCCATCAATTGCATGTGATTAATCTCCTTATCAGGAAAGCCGCGCAGGGAGTCGCACCCGCACGGCTGATTATTGTGTTTGTGCTACGGTGTCGTGCCGTCCGCCTTCAGCACGACATGGGCGGGTTGTCCCGGCTCTCCGAAAGGTTTCAGCGGCCTGTCGTTCAGTTCGGCCTCGACCCCTCCCCCATTTCCCAGTTCCAGGTTGAAGACCCTGTCCCCCTTCCACTCGATCAGGTCACCCGCTTTCAGGTCGTACTGCTGGGAGACCGTATCATCTATGGTGATATTCAGCCAGCTGTCCTGATTGACCTTCATCCTGAGGACAATCCCCCTGGGCGCGGCATTCGCCTCGCCGGGAGCGCCCTTTCCTCTGTCGGCAGGAACTTCGGGCGGTTTCGGCTCACCTTGAGCCGATGAGCGGGGAGGCTGGACCGGCGTTGCCACCCGTGCCGCCTGAGAAGCGTCAATCGAGGGGGGAGTCTTTTCCGGTTGCGGCCCGTCGTCGTCGAAAATATAGGCAGCCACAACCACCAAGGCAAGGAGAATAAAGGGAACGAACCACCGGCCGCCTCGTGAAACCCGCACTTCACCGGTGTCGGACGCGCCGGGCGCCCGTTTCGCCTCCGCGGGATGAGGGGGGGATGAGTCGCCCATCTCGTACATGGCGACCACTTCGTCCCCAGAAAGTCCCAGGAATGCTGCGTATGCCCGGAGAAACCCCTTTGCGTACGCGATATTGGGAAGGGTGTGGAACCTCCCCTCTTCAATGGCCGTCAGGTAGTTCTTCCCGATGCGCGTTACCCGGGAAGCCTCTTCAAGGGTGATCCCACGGGACTCGCGGCTCTCCCGCAGGTATGAGCCGACCGAACGCGCACTCTGCGCTGAATCTGCAACAGGCACAACGTCCCTCACTTTAATAAATCGAGATACTCCCGGGACAGCTGCCCCAACTCTGAATCGGGAGCTATCCGGAGGACTTCCCGGAAGGCCGCAACGGCCGCCTTGTTATCCTTGGTCTTCAGATAGGCCAGCCCCAGGTTGTAATGGGCATTTGCATAATCCCTGGCCAGTTCGGCAGCCCGGGCAAACTCCATGATGGCGAGCTCGACCTTGTCCAGGGCGAAGTAGACCTTGCCCAGATTCACCCTGGCCCGCGGGTTTCGTGGATTATTGCCGACCGCCGAGCGGAGCACGGAAAGGGCCTTCGGATAGTCGCCCTTGCCGAAATAGGCAAGCCCCAGGTTTATGCTGGCCGCCTCCTGGCCCTGGTAGAATATATCCTCCGTCACCATCTTCAGATGGTAGACGGCGTCGTCCCAGCGCTTCAGCTCCAGGTAATCGACCCCGAGGTTGTTTCGCGCCTCTGAATAGCCGGGCTTCATGGCGATGGCCCGCAGATATTTCTGCTCGGCAAGGTCGAACTTGCTCTTGCGATAGTACGCCAGCCCAAGATAGTTGAGAACCTCGGGGTCGTCCGGGTTCAGTTTTTCCGCTTCCGTCAATTCGACGAGGGCACCGGTCACGTTGTTCTCGCCGAGGTAGGACAACCCCATCTGGAAGTGGTAGGAGGCCTTGTTTCTGGCAGCCTCTCCCATCGCGCACCCCCCATTCAGCAGGGATACGCAAAGGAGCGCCAACAGCAGAATATGCCTCATGTTGTTTGCCGTCATAAAGGTCCCGGCCCCCCGCACAGCCTTGGCAGCAAGTCGCCCCCACAGCACGCGGCGGGAACCCGGCCGGATGCCGGAATCCCTTACGGAGAGGGCGCTTGAGACAGTTTCCCTGTAATAACTAGCAGATAACGCGGGTAAAGTCAATGTCGCCCTACAGCGCGGTTGTTGCCTCAGGGAGCCCCTGGAAATGGGTCATCGCCTTGAAGCTGCGGTAGCGCGCCTCGATCTCTTCATAGCCGAGGGACTTCAGCCGGTTGAGACTGAAGTCCTCCACATTGAAGGAGGCCATCACGCTGCCGAAGATGATCGCCTGGCGGATCCCCTCATCGGAAGTGTCGCCGGTATTGGCCAGATACCCCATGAACCCGCCGGCGAAGGTATCCCCGGCTCCGGTGGGATCGAAAACCTCCTCAAGCGGATAGGCCGGGGCGGCAAAGACCGAGGCGCGGTTGAACATCAGCACCCCGTACTCACCCCGCTTGACGATCAGGGTCTTAACCCCGAGATCGAGCAGCTTTCTCGCCGCCTTGACCAGGTTCGCCTCCCCTGACAGCTGGCGCGCCTCCCCCTCGTTGATGATGAAGATATCGACCCTCTCGATCACCCGCTTGAGCGCTTCCGGCTTGGATGAGATCCAGTAATTCATGGTGTCGCAGGCGATTATGCGGGGCCTCTCCACCTGGTTCAGGACCTCCATCTGCAGATCGGGGTCGATGTTGGCGAGGAAGAGATAGTCGGCGCCACCATATGTTGCGGGAATCCGCGGCTTGAAGGTCTCAAACACGTTCAGGTGGGTCGCCAGCGTCTGGGCTTCGTTCAGGTCGTAGCCGTATCTTCCCTGCCAGTGGAAGGTCTTCCCCTTCTCCCGGGCGAGGCCTTGCAGGTCGATGTTGCGCGAGCTAAGGAAATCGACATGCTCCTGGGGAAAATCCTCCCCCACCACCGCCACCAGATTGACGTCGGTGAAAAAGCTGGCTGAGGTGGAAAAATAAGTGGCAGAGCCCCCAAGAACGTTATCCACCCTGCCGAACGGGGTCTCGACGGAGTCGAATGCCACGGAACCGACTACGAGTATGCTCATACAAAAACCTCCGGGTAATAGGTAAAGGTAAAGGTAAAGGTAAAGGTAAAGGTAATAGGTAAAGGTAAAGAGAGATTTTCTCTACCTCTACCTTTACCTCTACCTGATTTATTACAGGTACTTGCCGAAGATCAGGGACAGGTTCTCGCGCGTTTCAACCGGGATGACCCCCTTGTCGCTGATGACGGCAAACTTCAGCGCCTCGGCGCACGGGCAGGAGCGCTCCCCCCCGATCCGCTTCACCGCGAGCCTGATGATGTTTTTTGCCATGGCCACATTGCTCTTGATGATTGCCAGGACCGCCTCCACCGACACGTCTTCGTGGGCGGCATGCCAGCAGTCATAATCAGTGGACAGGGCGATCACCCCGTAGCAGATTTCCGCCTCCCTGGCGAGCTTGGCCTCGGTCAGGTTGGTCATGCCGATGACCGAAACGCCGAAGCTGCGGTACATATGGGATTCCGCCCGCGTGGAGAATGCCGGCCCCTCCATGCAGACGTAGGTGCCCCCCCTGTGTACCGTCGCCCCCGCCTCTTTGGCCGCCTCATGGAGGACCTCCGACAGGGGGGCGCAGACCGGGTCGGCAAACTGCACATGGCCGGCGATGCCGTTGCCGAAGAAGGTGTCGCGCCTCACCCCCTTGGTACGGTCGATGAACTGGTCGGGGATGACGATATGGCCGGGAACGATTTCCTCCCGCATGCTCCCCACCGCCGACACCGAAATGATCCGTCCCACCCCCAGTTTCTTCATGCCGTAGATGTTGGCGCGGTAATTGACCTCCGAAGGGAGAAAACGGTGCCCTTTCCCGTGCCGCGGCAGGAAGACCATCCTGACACCGTCCAGCACGCCGGTTATATATTCGTCGGAAGGCTTGCCGAACGGGGTGTCCACAGAGACCGTCCCGATATCAGTCATTCCCTCCATTTCATAGAGCCCGCTCCCGCCGATCACGCCGATTATCTGTTCCATGCTAAGACCTCCATCCCATGTATTAAAAATGGTAGGGGCAGGTCTTGTGCCTGCCCTTATATATAGACACCCACAAGGAGTGCCCTACAAATCCCCGCCCTTGCTGTCCAGTCTTCCCTTCAGCTGCCCGCAGGCCGCCGAGATGTCGGTACCCCGGCTGGAGCGGGTAATGACCGTGAAATGCTTGTCCAGGAGATATTTGTGGAAGATGTCTATTGCCTGCTGGGTGGGTTTCTTGAAGGCGCACCCCTCATGCTCGTTGAAAGGGATCAGGTTGACCTTGCAGGGGATGCCGCTGATCAGCTTCACCAGCCTCTTGGCGTCATCGAGGGAATCGTTCACCCCGTTGATCAGCACATACTCGATCGTAATCATCCGTCGGCCTGGCAGGGGAAAGCGCTTGCAGGCCGCCAGCAGTTCCTTGAGGCGGTAGCGCCGGTTCACCGGCATGAGGCGGTCCCGCTGCTCGTCGGTGGTGGCGTTGAGAGAGACCGCCAGATTGACCGTCACCGCGCTTCCCAGCAAGTCCATCTCCGGCACCAGGCCGGCGGTGGAGACCGTCACCCGCCGGGTGGAGAACTGGAGGCCGTCGTCGCAGCAGATGATCCGGAGCGCCCGGATCACGTTGTCCAGATTGGCCAGCGGCTCCCCCATCCCCATGAAGACAAGGTTCTTGACCTCCGCCTCCTTCTTCACCGCGCAAACCTGGTTGACGATCTCGGCGGTGGATAGGTTGCGGGTCAGGCTGAAGGTGCCGGTCAGGCAGAACTCGCAGGCCATGGCACACCCCACCTGACTCGAGATGCAGAGGGTGTTGCGGTCCTCCTCCGGAATCAGCACCGACTCGATGCTGTTTCCGTCGTCTAGGCGGAACAGGTACTTCCTGGTGCCGTCCATGGACACCTCCACCGCCTCCGGCACAAGGGAGCTGATCCGGGCGGAGTCCGCCAGTTCGCGCCGGAACTCCTTGGAGAGGTTGGACATCTCGTCAAAGGAAACGGCCCCCTTCTGGTAGAGCCATTTAAATATCTGCCTGGCCCGGAACCTCTCCTTGCCGTGCCGGGCAATGAACGCCTCCAGCTCCTCCAGGTCAAAGTTTTTCAGGTCAACCTTTTCCACTGCGTGCGATCCCTTAGACTACTTTGTACCGCCTCTTGGATATGAAAAAGCCCTTCAGGGAAGGGCTCTTGTCATCGTGCCTGATTCTTCAGACAAGTTCAAGCTGGCTGAAGAAGTAGGGTATCTCGAAAGCTGCGGACTCGGGAGAATCGGAACCGTGCGTGCTGTTCTCCTCGATGCTCACCCCGAATTCCTTCCGCAAGGTCCCCGCCTCTGCATTGGCCGGGTTGGTGGCCCCCATCAGCTCGCGCCATGCCAGGATAGCGCCTTCTTTCTCCAGTGCCAGGACGACCACCGGGCTGCGCGACATGAAGGCGCAGAGGTCGTTGAAGAATGGGCGTTCCTTGTGGACGTAATAAAACCCTTCCGCCTCGGTCTTGGTGAGTTGGATCTTCTTCATCCCGACAATTCTAAAGCCGGCACCCTCGATTTTTTCCAGTATCTTGCCGGTAAGATTTCTTTCAACGGCGTCCGGCTTGATGATCCCGAATGTCCTTTCCATGCTATCCTCCACTTATAGATACGCTGTTATTGAACGACCGCTTCATATAGCATTTTGGCGTCCGGTTGTCAACGCGATTCTCGGCCAGCACATAAAAAAAGCCTACAGAATGGTTTCTGTAGGCTTTTTTCGTTCCGAAAACCGGAAACTTTGACTGAATTAGTGCTTCTTCTCCTCGACCGGAGCAGCCGGGGCGGCAGCCGGAGCAGCCGGGGCTTCCGGGGCCTTGGCGGAAGACATCGGCTTCTGCTCAGGAGCAGCAACCGGAGCGGGAGCGGGAGCAGGAGCTTCCTCTTTCTTCTTGCAGCCAGCGGTGAAGGCCAGGGCCAGAGTAAGGCAGAGAGCTAAAGAAATCAGTTTTTTCATCGACGTTTCACTCCTTTTTTGTTGTAGTTACCATTTATTGCGCATAGCGCATGGCTTTTTCATAACACGAAGGGGAAATATACTAGCTTTAAAATAAATGTCAAGATTTTTTTATCACCATCATCTCCGCACATAACCACCTGAATTTGCTGGGGAGAGATATGCGGCAAGCTCCCCGGCCCTACAGGTTGAGGCAGACCATCTTGATATTGGTCATTTCCTCCATGGCGTAACGGAGCCCTTCCCGCCCCAGGCCACTCTCCTTGTTCCCCCCGTAGGGCATATGGTCGACCCGGAAGGTGGGGACGTCGTTGATGATCACCCCTCCCACATCGAGCCTTTTAACGGCCCTGAACGCCTTGTTGATGTCATTCGTGTAGACCCCGGCCTGAAGCCCGTACACCGAATCGTCCGCCAGCTCCAGCGCCTCCTCGAAGGTATCGTAGGGGATGACCGAGACGATCGGTGCGAAGACCTCGGAACAGACGACCTGCATCTCCTTCGTCACACCGGTGAGGATGGTCGGGGTCAGGCAGTTGCCGACCACCTCGCCGCCGGTCGCGATCCCGGCCCCCATCCGTTTGGCCTCTTCCAGCCAGGCGGCCGCCCTCTCCAGCTCCTTGCGGGAGATCATCGGCCCGATATCGCAACCCTTGTCCATGGGGTCGCCCACTTTCAGCCTGAGGGTCGCCTCGACAAATTTTCCTACGAATTCATCGTAACGGAGGCGGTTGACGAAGATCCGCTGGACCGAGATGCAGACCTGGCCGGAGTTGGCAAAGCTCCCCACCACGCAGCGGGCCACCGCCGCGTCCACGTTCGCGTCCGCCTCGATGATGGTGGGGGAGTTGGAGCCGAGCTCCAGGGTGACCCTCTTCAGGCCGCAGCGGGCCTTGATCCCCCTCCCCACCGGCGGGCTGCCGGTAAAGGTGATCATCGCCAGCCGTTCGTCCTCCACCAGCCGGTTGCCGACCGTTACGCCGCTGCCGATGAGGAGGTTGAGCCCCCCAGCCGGAAGCCCCGCCTCCTCCATCAGCTCCGCCAGCTTGATGGAGGTGAGGGGGGTCTTGGTGGCGGGCTTCAGCACCAGCGAGTTGCCGGCCGCGATGGCCGGCGCCACCTTGTGGGCCACCAAGTTGAGCGGGAAGTTGAAGGGGGTTATGGCGCCGATGATCCCTATCGGCACGCGGAGGTAGAAGCCGAACCTCCCGGCGGAAACCGGCGAGGCGTCCATCGGCACGATCTCGCCGTGGCTTGCCTTTGCCTCCGCGGCGGCGAAGCGGAATGTCTCAGAGCTCCGCTCGGCCTCGGCAAGGGCGTACTTCCATGACTTGCCGGCCTCCCGGGCAATTATCGCGGCGATTTCCTCCCTGTCCCGCAGGATGAAGTCCGCCGTCCGGGCCAGGATCTCCGAGCGCCGGTATGCCGGCATCCCGGACAGTTCGGCAAAGCCCTGCCGGGC
>JAMPXD010000256.1 GCA_023701365.1 Geobacteraceae bacterium | reverse complement strand
GACCCCCGCCTCCAGCAAGAGATCCACCCCCCGCACCGCCTCCGCGAGCGCCTCGGGGTCCCGGCCGGCCTCCCGGAATCTCTCGACCCCATCGATGCTGACGTTGACCTGGCCGAAAATGCGGCACTTCGCGGCGGCCTCCCTGGTCATCAGCAGGCCGTTGGTGGTCAGGTTGGGGACAATGCCGCGGCTGCGGACATAGGAGGCCAGTTCGAAGAGGTCGGGGCGCTCCAGCGCCTCCCCGCCCCCCAGGGCCATGTGAAACACCCCCATCCCGGCCAGCAGGTCGACGACCTTGCGAAAAGCTTCGGCCGACAGCTCGCCCGCATCCCTTTCCCCCGAATCCATGTAGCAGTGCCGGCATCTGAGAGTGCAGGCGTTGGTTACCGAAAAATGGACCTCCAGGGGGGCGGAGAGCAGAGAGCTTTCCGGCCCTTCCCACAAAGGGCTCGGCCCGTGGCCCAGGCCCCGCATGAAGTTCCGGTCGACGTGCACCAGCATCGGGGGGTCTTCCAGGGCCAGGATCCCGCCGAACGACTCCATGCGGTGTTTCATGACGCTCATCCCTGCTCCTCCCGGCTGCCGAGCGGGGGCAGCTCCCGCGACTCTTCCGGGCGCCCGTCATCTTGGGCCTTCGCGGCGCCGACGATTGCCGCGACCGTGTTGAAGAGGATCGTTACGGCCGCCCCGGCGGTGAAAAAGACGACAATATCGGCGCCGACGCTGCTGGAGTTCGGGTTGTAGCCGGTTTTGATCTTCAGGATTTTTCCCTTCATGCTCCCTCCAATATCCCTCCGCCCCGTAAACTAAGGAGGGGTTATGTTTCCCCGCCGGACTTCATAACGCCCCCCTACCTCTTTAGGCCCTATGGGTCCTCTTACCTTAAGGGCAGAAGCTCACTTGCCTCTCCCACCTGCCAGTGACGAATGGTTCTGTTCCGGATTTTGCCATTCTCCGGCCCAGTGCCGGTATTTGGCGGCAAAGGCGTCCATGATCTTGGCGCCGTTCGGCTGGTGGATAAGGAACAGGTAGAAGACCGCCGTGGTCATCAGCAGGGTGAGAGGGGGACTCGCCCAGCGCAGCACCCGGGGCCGGGTCTGCCAGAAATTCCCCCTGGTCAGGAGCAGCAGCCAGAAGAGGACCGGCAGGTTGAGAGCGGCCGCGATGTAGACCGCGGCGTCAGGGAAGAGAAATTCATCGGCGGAGCTGTCGATGGCATGGAAGGATGGTATCCTGGACGCTGCCAGCAGCAGCCAGAGAACAGCCCAAATCATGAACATTCTGAGCGAGGCACGGGTCATCCGCTCCCATGGCTTCATCAGCAGGGCCGCGCCCCAGAGGATCACGACGACGCCCCAGGCGATGGCGCCCCAGGAGTTGGTGAGCTGCCAGTGGTGGCTGGCCTTGTCGTAGGCAGTCCGGTCATCGGCGGAGAATTGTTGGCCGCCGCTCCTGGCAAGGTCCTGAAAGGCCTGATAGCTTTGCTGACGCTTGTCAAGGCGGGCATAGGCATATCCCAACTCCCTCTGGATCTCGGCCCTCAACAGAAAATCAGGATGTTTCGCCAGCAGGGCCTCGAACTGCGCCACCATGACTTCGTCGCCCTTGTTGGCGAACCGGATCGCCTGATAGGTCGCAAAGGCCTGCTCCTGGTGCATCAGCTTTTCGAGAGATGCCAGTTTCTCTTTATAAAAGGGGGCCTGCCGGGGGTCGGCATATTTATCCAGGAACTCGCGGTGCCATTTGACCGCCTTCCTGACATCGACCAGGTTGTTTTCATAGAGGGTCCCCAGCATCTGCACGGCGTAGCGGCGCGCCGGGCTCTCGGGATGCTTCTCGGCGATTTCCAGGTTGCTGGCCGCCGCCTCGGCATAACGGCCCGCCACAAAGGCCTGCTGGGCCTTCTTCTTCAACTCGTCCGCCAGCGTGTCTTCCTCCGCCGCCAGTCCGGCGAGGGGAAGCAGAAGCAAAGCCCCGAAGAGCGCCAGCAAAAGAAAAGGGACTATCTTATGCTTCGGCATGATTTGATTTTCCATGGCTATCGCTTGGTTTCCCCTGCCGATGCCGCCCCGGCCCGGTTCTGCCGGTTTCGGAGCCGTCATCGACGATGAGGCGCAGGTTCGGGACGGGTAACATCATAAACAGCCAATGTTTCTTCCGTATGACGGGCGCGTAAAAGTATTGTCGCTACCTTTTCCGCCGCTCCCCCCGTGCCGCGAGATAGTTGGCGGTGAACAGGTACTCCCGGAACCAGGCGGGGGACTTCTCTTTTCCCTTCGCCGGCTTTCCGGCAAGGAAGCTCCGCAGGCGGGGCATGAAGCTCTTTGCGTCGACTTTCGCCAACTTGCGGCGGGGGACGTCGATTGCCGGCGCGACGATCAGGGGAAAATCGATTGACCCGTTCGCGGCGGCGCTGCGTACCCGCACGTCCCATTGCTTTTCATCGGGCCGGACGGTAACGATCCACTCTTCCCCGTCCCTGCCGCGCTCCACCGAGATGAGCCGTCCGCCGCTGACGGTGAAGAGCGGAGCGCCGTCTCCCCCTTCCATTCCGCTGATGACGACCCGTGCGGTGCTGCTGCCGTCCGCGATCAGCACGGGGGGGATCTGACGACAGCATGGGTCAATACCGGAAAAGAGCGCGGTGAATGCGGCATGGCTTTTCTTGCCGACAAACTCCCGGAACCGCTCAAACACCGCTTTCCTCTCAGGTTCCGCCGGCACCGCCTGCTCGCAATCCGTTGCCGGGACGGGAGGCAGTCCTTCTGCCGTGGCGCCGCTTTCCCGCAAGGCACTCCCGGTGCCCCCATCCGATGCGGGGGCCGCCGGAGCGGCTTCCGGAGTCGTCACGGCAGGAGCCTCCCCACCCTGCGGAGAATTGACGGGCGCCACCATCTCCACCGGCACCGGCCTCTGCGCGCCGGACAGGTCGGCGACCTCCGCCGTCACGAAATTGATGACCGGGGGGTACTCTCCCCTTTTCTGGAAATAGAGGGTGGCCTCGAAAGCGGCGCTGTGATCATCGTTCAGGATGTGGAGCTGAAGGTTTCCGGGGGGGGTGGCCGCGCCACGGTCCTCCTCCTGCAGCCGCCCCCCCATGACAACCACATCGGGGGCGAACAGGTAGGTGGTATCGTAATCGACGGTAAGGTGAACCGAGGCGATCCCCTCGCATCCCTCCCCCTTGAGGAGATACTTCGACTCCTCTATGGGAACGAAGCTCAGAAGGCACTCGGCCCGGGCCGGGAGCGGGTTGACCAGATACAGAAGCAGGCAGATGGCGGCGGGAAACCATCGCTTTAGACGCCACATCGGGTTTTCCTCCTTGAGGAGCATTAAGGGACTCGGAATTTACCGAGTCCCTAAGAAGAGGAGGCTGCGGGATCGCAGCCTCCGATGTCATGACATGGCAAGAACTACCTTTTGGTGGTGAACGAGAAGACCGGGCTGGTGGTTGAGCCGTAGGCGTTGGTGGCGGTTACCTTCCAGTAGTAGACGGTCTTGCTGCCGAGAGTGACCGTGGAGGTATAGGCGCTGGAGGTCAGCCCGCCGACGTTGATCTCCGGCGAGGAGAAGTCGCTGTTGTTGTCCACGACGATGCCGTAGGAGGCGGCGTTCGCGGAATCGCTCCAGTCGAAGGCCGGAGTTTTCGCTACATTTGTTTTGCCGTTTGTGGGAGCAACGAGGCTGAAGCTGCCCGGAGGCGTGGTTACCTGCGCCTGGACCGTGACTACCACCGTGTCGGTGGCGGTGGCACCGCCGTTGTCGGTCACCGTGAGGGTGATGGTGTGGCTGCCGACGGCGAGGGTCACGGTCGGGGTGGCGCCAGTGGCGATCTGGGTCGCCCCCTCATTCCAGACGTAGGAAGAGATCGTACCGTCGGGATCGGAACTGGCCGAGCCGTTCAGCGTGACGCTTTCGCTGCCGCTGCCGTCGGCGTCGGTAACACTCTGGTCAACGCCGGCATTGGCCACCGGCGGCTGGTTGCCGGTGCCGTGGCTGACGGTGACCGCCTCGATCACCGTGCCGTCGGCCCGGCGTGCGGTCGAGGTGAGGGTGCTGCCGTTGATGTCGATCTCGGTGTGGTGGTACGACTTGTCCACCTTGACGATGTTGGGGTAGGAGGGGTCGGGGGTGTACAGGGAGGCGCCACCGCCGCCGG
>JAMPXD010000050.1 GCA_023701365.1 Geobacteraceae bacterium | reverse complement strand
TCCCGACACAATGATGGCCGGGAGCTGCTCGCCGGCTGCCGGTTGGAGGAGAGCGGCGGTTTGCTCCGCTGGCACCAGCTTCTCGGAAGATGGTGGCGGGGCTGCCAGCCGCACGGTGGCCGGCGAAGGTGGCATGGCCTGTCCGGTTGCGGCCGCGCCGGAGCCCCCCTGCGCTGGCGGCAGCGGGAGAACGGCTGCCGGCGCAGCACCCATCCTCCCGTCAGGGGCGACGGACTGGGGCGCGGCAATGGCCAGGGGAGGGGAGGCCGGCTCGCTCCCCCCGGGGGAGACGGTTTCACCATGCCGGGGGGAGAACCCCCCCATGGCCGCATAGGTGACGAGCACTGCGGCGGCCGCGGCCGCCGCCATCCCGGCCGGCACGAGCCAGACCGGCCTCTGCCGGGGGCGGCGGCCGGCAGCGGTCACTTTTCCCGCTATATTCCCGCCGCTCCCGCGGCGGGCGGCCTTTTCTTCCTCCAGCTTCTTGAGCGCCTCCAGTATCGAGCTCATTTCTGTTGCATTCCTCCCTGCTTGCCAAGGGCGGGGACGGGGAATTTCCCTCCCGCCCGGTAGAGAAGCAGCAGTGTCTGCGCTTCAGCCTTGCCGTCGGCCGCAAGCCCGTGCGCCTCCTGGAATCTCCTGACAGCGGCAGCCGTTTTTCTGCCGAAGACCCCGGTGATCCTCCCATTATAGACCCGCGCCTCCTGAAGAAGCTGCTGCAGCCGTGCCACTTCCTGTCCGTTCGCTCCCATAGCTGCCGTAACCGGGATGTTGTGAAAATTCTTCCAGGGAAGCCAGGCGGTTCCCGACCAAGAATTTCCCAGTTCTGCTTCGCTCAGGGAATTCCGCCCTGCAAGCGGGGGAGCAACCAGAAACTTTCCCTGTTCCACGCCGGTCAGGGCCAGGTAGCGTTTCCCGGCGCCGCCGGGGAGGGTGAGTTCCAGGATTGCAGGGTAATCCATTTGCACCAGCTGGTAGAGACTGCCATGGTATCGGGCAAGCATCAGGCCCCGCTGAGCGGCCTGTTGTCCCATGTCCCGCGGGGAGTTCAGCGCCGCCTGCCCGGAAACAGGGGACACAGCCCAGCGCTCCATCAGGGCGTTGAATGCGGTGAGCGCACTTTCCGTTTCGGGTGCATTGCCAAGCTCTCCGCTCAGGGGGAGTTGCGCCACTGCCGGGCCGCTAATGCTTCGGCCGGCCTGTGCAGGGGAGAATGGGGCGGGTTTGCCGGGCGCCGACCGCAGCAGGGCGAACAGGGCAATTGCGGCAATGGCCGCCAGGGACCAGGGGAGCGCCCTGCGCAGGGGGAAGCCGGCGCTCCCCCTCCCTTCCCGCCTGATCTCGGCGATCGCGCTCAGCACCATCCGGGCCGATATCTCCCGGCTCTCCCCGATGTAGCCGAACAGCAGGGCCCGGTCGCAGACGATGTTGATCAGCCGGGGCACCCCTCCCGACCAGCGGAACACCCTCTTCAGTGCCCGGGGGGTGAACACCGCGGCGCGCCAGTCGCCGGCTACCTCCAGGCGGTGCTCGATGTAGGCCCTGCTGTCCTCGAAGTCCATGGGGGTGAGGTGGTAGCTCACCGTGATCCGCTGGGAGAGCTGGCGCAGATCGGGACGGTTGAGGAGCTTCTTCAGCTCCGGCTGCCCCGCCAGCACGATCTGGATCAGCTTGTCGGTCTTGGTCTCCAGGTTGGAGATCAGCCGGACCTGCTCCAGCACCTGCGGCTCCAGGTTCTGGGCCTCGTCGATCACCAGCACCACCGTGCGGCCGGCGCTGTTCTCGCTCAGGAGGAAGCGGTTCAGGGCATCCAGGAGCTCCGAGCTGGTCAGCCCCTCCCAGGGGATGGCGAATTCCCGGTTGATGCTCCGCAGCAGCTCCAGGGCCGACAGGCACGGGTTGAAGATCAGCGCGGTCCGGTGCCCCCGCTCGTCCAATTGCTCGAACAGGGTGCGGAGCACGGTGGTCTTGCCGGTCCCCACCTCGCCGGTCAGCTCGATGAACCCCGCATGGTTGTCGATCCCGTAGAGGAGATGGGCGAACGCCTCCCTATGGTTCTTGGAGAGGAAGATGAAGCGGGGGTTGGGGGTGATGTTGAACGGCTTCTCCCGGAAGCCGTAGAATTCGCAGTACATTGAGGGGACCCGTGCTTGAGTGCTTTAGTTTACACCCTTTTGACTATTCCACAAAAGCGTCGATATTTCAAGGGGAAAGCATCTGGCTATTCCCCCTGTTCCAGCCGCCGTAACAGCTCCAGCTGCGCGCCGACCCCCTCAGCGGGTCCGGCCCCCGCCATCAGGAGCAGTCCGGGGAGCGCCTCCTCGGGCCCGCAGCGGGCAAGCCCCCGGGCGGAGAGGTGGTGCACCAGCTTCATGGTCCGCAGGCCGTCGAACCAACCGTGAAATGCCGTGCGGAGCCGGTCCCGGACGGGATGGTTGCGGCGAAGGCCCTGCCAGGTTTCCGGGAAGCGGACAGATTCCAGGTACTCCGCCAAGTGGGGGGAGATGTTTCGGGCGCCCGCCATGATCTCCCCGGCGGGACTGTCGAGCCCCTTTGCCACCAGCTCCAGCCAGCCGCCGAGGATGCGGAAGCAGTCGGGGCGGTAGAAGGTGATCGCCTCCCCGTCCCCTCCGAGCCAGCGCGAAACGGAGCGGCCGGTGCCGAAGGGGACCCGGTGGGACGGGCGCGGCGAAGGGTGGACCGTCGTTCCCCTCACCCGGCTGACCCCGGCGGTCCGGGAGAGTTGCTGGAGAAAGTAGAAGTCCTCCCCGGCGGCGCGGCTGTTCATCCCGCCGCTCCGCGCGTAGGCGTCCGCCGTGCAGGCCATCGCGCTCCCGACGGTGTGGAAGGCGTAGGGGGAGCCAGCCAGCCTGAGGCCGAGCAGGTAGTGGCGCAGAAACAGCTCGTAGCGGTCGATGGCGTGCTGCTCCTCCGGCGACTTCCCCGGCTGGTGGCGGAACGGGATGGCGGCGCCCCCCGCCCTGGTTTCTTGAAAATGGCGGACGATGGCGGGGAGGTAGGAGGGCTCCACCAGGGTGTCGGCGTCGAGGCAAACCAGCAGGGAAGGGGCGGTCCGGTGGTCGAGCCGGGTCAGGGCGAGGTCGAGACCGATCTTCCGGGCGAGCCCCACCCCGCCACCCTTGGCCGGCATCTCCAAGCCGGGGGAGGCGGCGTCTATCCAGGCGAGCTTTAGCGGCGCCAGTTCCGGAGAGCCATTGGTGAGCTGCGCCAGGGTCAGCTGATTGTTCTCATTGTCGGCGAGCGGCGCGTCTTCCCGGTGATTCACCACCACCAGCACGAGGAAGCGGGCGAGCGGCTCGGGGGGATTGGCGGCGAGGGTGGCGAGAGTGGCGAACAGCCGCTTGCTTTCAGCCAGGGCGGGGATCACCACGGCGCCGGCGAGGCCTTGCTCCGCGCACCCGGAGATCCGCCATGGACCGGTAACGGCGCGGGTTTGCAGGTATTTTGTCACAGAGGGAGGGAGCATTGAGATAGTTTCCATCGGAGGTTTCAAGGGCATTGGGGTAAGAATTGCTTGATGGGAAGCTTCAGTCAAGCATCCCATCCCATTTCCCGAACCACGCCGAGCAATTCCTGCTCAAGGGCACGAAATACACTAAAGAAATCAAAGGACAATTCAGCAGAGAGGTATAAAGGGCTAGCACCCTTGAACAGGAAGCAGGGGCACAGCGGAAAAGTGGGTGTCGTTGGTGACGAGAACAGCGTTGCGGGAAAGGGCGGTGGCGCCGATGACGGCATCGGGAAGTTTCAGACGATGGAGGCTGCGCAGGTCAAGCGCCAGCTTCATCAAGCCACTGTCTTCATGAGTCAGTGCTACGACCTCTATTCGATCACAGAATTCGGTAAAGCAGGCGCGATCGTTGTCGGAAAGACCATCAAAGGCGAGAAATTCAAGATAAGAGATAACCGATATACCGACGAATTCAGCCGTTTCAAGCTGCTCAGCCAGTTGACGGTTGCCTGATAGAAGAGAAACCACTGCATTGGTATCAAGCACAAACCGGCGCTCACCACTCATCACGGATGCTCCGCTGGGCCGCTACGGCATCACCTTTCCAGGTCAATTTGCCGCAGAGATCGGTAAAGCTTCGTCTGCCGGCCTTGGAAGGAAGCCTTTTTTTTGCAGGCCCACGACGCTCAAGCAGGAATTGGAAAAAATCCCTTATCTCTTTGCGCGATGCTGGAGGAAGTATGGAAAGATCCAGCTGGTTGGATGTCGTTGCCATGGTGTGACCCTCCTTGTAGAAGAAACAGTAGCACATAATGAATGTGCTAAACAAGTTTTGAGTCAATGGAAATAAGGGAGCTCATATCGTTGCACTATCTCCAGCGCCTCCGCCAGCGGCTCCCCCGCCCCGTCCAGCCAGTGGATCGCGGCGCCGTTTCGCCCCATCCGGCGAAACCAGGTCTCCTGGCGCTTGGCGAAGTCGTGGATGGCGCTGTTGAGTTTCTGGAACATGTCGTTCCTGGAGAGCTCCCCCTTGAGGTGGCGGGCCAGGAAGCGGTATTCTAGGCCATAGAACTCCAGGGTCTCCCAGGGGATGCCGGCGGCGTGCAGCCGCTCCACCTCTTCGATCATGCCGTTGTTCAACCGCTCCCGCAGCCGGAGGGTGATCCGCTCCCTGAGGAGCGGCCGTTCCCAGCGGACCCCGAAGACCAGGGGGCGGAGCTCCGGGAGCGGCTCCGGCGCGTGCTCCCGTTCGTAGAGGGCGATCTCGATGGCCCGGACCAGCCGCTCCCGGTCCAGCAGGTCGGTGCTGTTGTGGAGGCGGTCGGCGGTTCTTTTCAGCCTTTCGGCGAGGTCTGCCATGGACTGGCTGGTCAGCTCGGCGCGCAGGGCCGGATCTGGCGGCACCTCCACCAGCCGATACCCCTTCAGGACCGCCTCCAGGTACATGCCGGTCCCCCCCACCAGGATCGGCAGGCGGCCCCGTTCCCCGATGGCGGCGAAGGCTTCGAGGCAGCGGCGCTGGAACTGGAACACGTTGAATTCGTCACCCGGCTCGACGATGTCGATCAGGTGATGGGGGACCTCGCCGTACTCGGCCAGGTCCTTGCCGGTGCCGATGTCCATCCCCCGGAAGACCTGGCGGGAGTCGGCGGAGACGACCTCGCCGGACAGGTGGCGGGCGAGCTCCACCCCCAGCCGGGTTTTTCCGGAGGCGGTCGGCCCGAGTATCACCAGCAGGTCGCAGTTCACGACTTCTTGTTACCGAGGAGATTCATCCCCTTCAGCAGGTCGAGGGCGCGGCCGAGCTGGTTGTCCGTGACGCCCTTCTCCTCAGCCCTGGCCGGCGGGGCCGGTTCCGGTTTCTGCTCCGGCGTCTCCTCCCCGGTAATGTGATTCTCCAGGTCCCGCTCGCGGATATCCATTTCCTTCTTCGCGGCAGCTGCGATCTCGCCGTTCTCCACGATGATGTCCGGGGTGATCCCCCTGGCCTGGATCGAGCGCCCCCTGGGGGTATAGTATCTGGCGGTGGTGAGCTTCAGTCCGGCTCCGCCGGCAAGGGGGAAGACGGTCTGGACCGACCCCTTGCCGAAGCTCTGGGTCCCCATGATCACCGCTCGCTTGTGGTCCTGGAGCGCGCCGGCGACGATTTCGGAGGCGCTGGCGCTGCCGCCGTTGATCAGCACCACCATGGGGTAGCGGGGCTCCTTGTCGTCCATGCCGGTGGTCAGGGTCATCCGGGAAGACTCTTCCCGCCCCTTGGTGTAGACGACCAGGCCGTTTTCCGCCTTTGCGTCGAGGAAGCGGCCGGCAACGGTTACCGCCGGCTCGAGAAGCCCCCCCGGATTGTTGCGCAGATCGATGACCAGGCCGCGCAGGGCGCCGCCGTTCTCCGTGCGGAGCGCATGCAGGGCCGCGGCGAACTCCTCGCCGGTCCTCTCCTGGAAATGGGCGATCCTGATGTAGCCGTAACCCGGCTCCAGGGTCCGGGCGCGCATGCTCTTGGTCTTGATGATGTCCCGCACCAGGTTGAAGACGAGCGGGCGCTGGGCGCTCCTGCGGATGACGGTGAGGGTGACCCTGGTTCCCTGGGGACCGCGCATCCGCTTGACCGCCTCGTTGATGGCGAGGTCCAGGGTCGGCTTGCCGTCTATTGCCCAGATGATGTCGCCGGCCTTGATGCCGGCCCGGAATGCCGGGGTGTCGTCAATGGGGGCGATGACGGTCAGCCTGCCTTCGGCCATGGTGATCTCGATCCCGAGTCCGCCAAAGGAGCCCGACATTTCAATGTTCATCTCCTTGAAGAAGTCGGGTGGCAGATAGGCGCTGTGGGGGTCGAGGGAGGCGAGCATGCCGTTGACGGCCCCCTCCAGCAGCTTCTTGTCGTCGACCTTGTCCACATATTTCTGCTTGATCAGCTCCATCACCTCGGGGAGGAGGCTGAGGTAATCCCCGTCGCTCTGTTCCGAGCCGCCCCGGTTCAGCCGCAACCCTGTCCATGCGGCGTATCCCAGGAATGCGATGGCGGTCAGGGCAAGGGCGGTTTTTGTCCATTTGTTTCCCATAGATGATGCTGTTTCCCCTTGTTGCATAATGGTCAGTTCGGGGCGCCCTGTTTACCAGCGCCAACCTTCACTTTAATTTTCGCCCCGCGATATGTCAACTTTAATTGGCCCATGCCCCTCAGATCCCCAGCACCTCCGCCATCCTCAGCATGTCGTCGTCCGGCCGCTTCGATCCCTTCACCACCTCCTCCAGGGGGGTGGCGATGATCTCGTTGCATGCCAGGCCGACCATCTTTCCCTGTTCCCCTTGCGCCAGGAGCTCCACCGCCCTTTTGCCGAACCGGCTCCCGAGCAGCCGGTCGAACACGGTTGGCGCGCCGCCGCGCTGGTAATGGCCGAGCACCGTCACCCTGGTCTCGAAGCCGATGGCGTCCTTGATGCTGTCGGCGATCTGCCGGGCGCCGCCGGCCCCTTCGGCGAGGATGATGATGGCGTTGTCCCGCCCCTCTTCATAACGGGCCCGCAGCTGCTGGCAGATCTCGGCGAGATCGAACTCCCGCTCCGGCACCAGGGCGAACTCGGCGCCGCAGGCGATGGCGCTGACGCTGGCGAGGTAGCCGGAGTTGCGCCCCATCACCTCGATGACGAAGGCGCGGGCATGGGAGCTGGCGGTGTCCTTGATGCAGTCCACCGCGTAGATGATGTTGTTGAGCGCGGTGTCGACCCCGAGCGCCATGTCGGTGAAGGGGATGTCGTTGTCGATGCTGGCGGGGATGCCGATCACCGGGAAGCCGAGCCGGTCGAGGGCCAGTGCCCCGTTCAGCGAGCCGTCGCCGCCGATGATGACGAGCCCCTCGACTCCGAGGCTGCGCAGGTTGGCGAGGGCCTTCTGCTGTCCTTCCGGGGCGCGGAACTCGGGGGAGCGGGCCGACTGGAGGAAGGTCCCCCCCCGGTGGAGGGTGCCGGAGACCGACTTGGTGTCGAGGGGAACGGCGTCACCCTTCATGAGCCCCGCATACCCCTTGCGAAACCCGGCTATTTCCAGGTCCATCCGGAGCGCTGTGCGTACGGCGCTCCGGATGGTGGCGTTCATGCCGGAGCAGTCGCCGCCGCTGGTGAGGATACCGATCTTTTTCATGACGCCTCCTCTGAATCATGGGTCCTATAGGTCATATAGGTCCCGTAGGACATATAAATCCTATTCTTTGCTCTCCTTTTTCCCCTTCAACCACTCCATCCGCTCCCGGATGGTCTTCTCGTAGCCGTGCCCGGCCGGGTCGTAGAACTTGCGCCCCTTCAGCCGGTCCGGGAGGTGCTCCTGCGCCACATACCCTTCCGCATAGTCGTGGGCGTAGCGGTAACCCTTGTGGTACCCCAGCTCCTTCATCAGCCGGGTCGGGGCGTTGCGGATCTGCATCGGCACCGCGAGCGCCCCGCTCTTGCGCACTTCGGCCAGGGCCGCGTCGATCCCGAGGTAGGAGGCGTTCGATTTCGGGGCGGTGGCGAGGTAGGTGACCGCCTGGGCCATGATGATCCTCCCTTCGGGAAGCCCTACCAGCTGGAACCCCTGGAGGGCCGCCACCGCCAGCTGGAGTGCGCGCGGGTCGGCGTTGCCGATATCCTCGGAGGCGAGGATCACCATCCGCCGCAGGATGAAGATCGGGTCCTCCCCCGCCTCGATCATTCGCGCCAGCCAGTAGAGGGCCGCGTCCGGGTCGCTCCCCCGCATCGACTTGATGAAGGCGGAGATCACGTTGAAGTGCTCCTCCCCCCCTTTGTCGTAGAGGAGCGGCTTCTTCTGGACCGCCTCCCGCGCCGTGTCAATGGTGATCGCCCCGTTCCCGGCGAGCCGCGCCGCGGTCTCCAGGGTGTTGAGGGCGATCCGGGCGTCCCCCTGGGCCTGCTCCGCCATGAAGGCGAGCGCCTCCGGTTCGACCGAAAGCCCCAGCGGCCCGAGTCCCCGCTCCCGGTCGGAGAGCGCCGCCTTCAGGATCGCCGCGATCTCCTCCGCCGTGAGCGGGTTGAGCACCAGCACCTTGCAGCGGGAGAGGAGCGGCGCCACCACCTCGAAGGAGGGATTTTCCGTGGTGGCGCCGATGATGGTGAAGGTCCCCCGCTCCACGTAGGGGAGGAAGGCGTCCTGCTGGGTCTTGTTGAAGCGGTGGATCTCGTCGACGAACAGGATGGTCTTCTTCCCCCGGTATTTCTGCGCCTCTTCCGCCTCCTTGACCACCTCGCGGATGTCCTTGATCCCGGAGAGGATGGCGGAGAAGAAGATGAAGTGGGAGCGGGTGGCGTTGGCGATGACCCGGGCCAGGGTCGTCTTCCCGGAGCCGGGGGGGCCCCAGAAGATCAGGGAGGTGAGCTGGTCGGTCTCGATCAGGCGCCGCAACAGCTTCCCCTCCCCGAGGAGGTGTCCCTGCCCCACGAACTCGTCGAGGGTCTGCGGCCGCATCCGCTCGGCGAGCGGGGCGTCTTTTATTCTTTCAGCAGATTGGTTGTCGAAGAGGTCCATTTTTTGTTCAAGGTCCCATCTGACCGATCGGTCGGATCGGTCGGATCGGTCGGATCAGATCAGTCCGATGGGGCACTTCATCCTTTCTGTTCAATCAGGCATGCCCCCTCGTGCAGGCAATGCTGGACATTGGCGGTGACCTCTTCGGTATGGACGTCCCAGATCTCCGATGCGTACTCGGCGATGGTCCGGTCGCTGGAGAATCTCCCCATCCCGGCGCTGTTCAGGATGGCCCGGCGGGTCCATGCGTCCTGATCGCGGTAGAGCCTGGCCGCCTCCTCCTGGCAGGCGATGTAGGAGGCGTAGTCGGCGAGCACCAGGTAGTGGTCCCCCTGGTTCAGGAGGGCGTCCACGATCGGCTTGAAGAGATCGGGGCTGCCGGGGGCAAAGGCGCCGCCGGCGATCATGTCGAGCGCCTGTTTCAATTCCGGCTGGCGGGCGTAATATTCCCGCGGGTTGTATCCCTTTTCCTTCAGGGTTGCGACCTCTGCGCTGTTCAGGCCGAAGATGAAGATGTTGTCCCGCCCGACAGCTTCCATGATTTCGATGTTGGCCCCGTCCAGGGTGCCGATGGTGAGGGCGCCGTTCAGGGCGAACTTCATGTTGCCGGTCCCCGAGGCCTCGGTGCCGGCGGTGGAGATCTGCTCCGAGAGGTCCGCCGCCGGAATGATCTGCTCCGCCAGGGTTACCCCGTAGTTGGCGAGGAAGACCACCTTGATCCTCCCCTGGATGTCCGGGTCGTTATTGATGGTCGCCGCGACGGAATTGATCAGCTTGACGATCAGTTTGGCCAGGAAATAGGAGGGGGCCGCCTTGCCGCTGAAGATGAAGGTCCGCGGCACGGTCAGGCTGTCCGGATTGCGCCTGGCCCTGTTGTAGAGGGTGATGATGTGGAGGACGTTCAGGAGCTGCCGCTTGTATTCGTGGATCCTTTTCACGTGGCAGTCGAACAGGGAATCGGGGTCGACCTCGATGCAGTTCTCCCGGAGGATGTGGTCGGCCAGCCTCTTCTTGTTTTCCCTCTTCACCTGACGCCATTTATCGAGAAACTTCCGCTTCCTCGCCAGGGGAACCAGCTTTTCCAGTTCGAAAAGGTCCGTTGCCCACTTTTCGCCGATGGCGCCGCTTATCAGGGCGTCCAGCCGGGGATTGGCCTTTTTCAGCCAGCGCCGCTGGGTTATGCCGTTGGTCTTGTTGTTGAACCGTTCCGGGTACATCTGGTAGAAATCGGGGAAGATCCTCTCCTTCAGGATTTCCGTATGGAGCGCCGCCACGCCGTTTACCGAGCGGCTACCGACGATGGCCAGGTGGGCCATCCGGATCTTCCTCTCCCAGTGTTCCGCCACCAGGGACATCCGCGCCAGCCGCTCCGGATCGCGGGGGAAACGCCTTTTCACCTCGGCGAGAAAACGCTCGTTGATCTCGTAGACGATCTGCAGGTGACGCGGCAGGATATGCTCGAAGAACCAGACCGGCCACTGCTCAAGGGCTTCCGGGAGGATGGTGTGGTTGGTGTAGGCGAAGGTCCTGACGGTGATTTCCCAGGCGTCGTCCCAGGCGAGCCCCTCCAGGTCCATCAGGACCCGCATCAGCTCGGGTATGGCGAGGGCCGGATGGGTGTCGTTCAACTGGATGGCGACCTTGTCCGGGAGCAGTTTCAGGTCGGAATGCATCTTCTTGAACCGGTACAGCACGTCGTGCACCGTGGCCGACGCCAGGAAGTATTCCTGCTTGAAGCGGAGCTCCCGCCCCTCGACGATGTTGTCCGAGGGGTAGAGCACCTTGGAGATGTTCTCCGAGACCATCTTCTTCTCGACGGCCCGGATGTAGTCCCCCTCGTAGAAATATTTCAGGTTGAATTCACGGGTCGATTTGGCGCTCCAGAGGCGCAGGGTGTTGACCGTTTTGTTCCGGTAGCCGGGGACCGGGGTGTCGTGGGCCATGGCCATCACATCCTCGGTGTCCACCCATTCGAACCGCTCCCTGCCGTCGATGGTGACCTTCACCACCCGGCCGTAATACTTCACCGGGTGGATGTGCTCCTGCCGGTCCAGTTCCCAGGGGTTGCGGTAACGGAGCCAGTTGTCCGGGATCTCCACCTGGGCGCCGTCCACGATCTTCTGGCGGAAGATGCCGTATTCGTAGCGGATCCCGTAGCCGTACGCGGGGATCGCCATGGTGGCCATCGAGTCGAGGAAACAGGCCGCCAGCCGCCCGAGTCCGCCGTTGCCGAGGCCGGCGTCCTGCTCCTCGTCGCACAGATCCTCGAAGTCGTAGCCGAGCGACGAAACCGCCTCCCGGAAATCGTCCAGAAGCCCCAGGTTGATCAGGCTGTTTTCCAGGGTGCGGCCCGGCAGGAATTCCATGGAAATGTAGTAGACCCTCTTGTTGTCGCTGTTGTAGTAGGCCTGCTGGGTGTCGAGCCAGCGCTCGATCAGGCGGTCGCGCACCGAGTAGGCCAGGGCGTTGAAGATGTCGTAGCTGCTGGCCGAGTATTTGTCCTTGCCGAGGGTGTACTCCAGGTGTTCGAGAAACGACTTGATGATGAGCATCATGCTGTCGAGCTCGGCGACCTGTCCCCCTGCCATGGCGGCATCATCCTTCATCTGCACCTCTCCTGATTCATTCCGTTCCCGCCGGTCATGCCGCGGCTGTCATCACTTCAGTATACGCGAAAGAGGCGGAATTTCCATTGGACATGGCCCACTATATGTGCTAGTAAAATCTAGTTAATACCACATTCAGAGGGCCATCCGATGAAAAAAATCGCCGTATTCGCGAAATTTCACGACCCCCGCTGCCAGGGGGTGGCCGATGAGCTGATCAAGTGGCTTGCGCAGAGGGGGTTCACCCCTCTCGTGGAAGCTCATCTGGCCCGTCACCTCAACTATCCGGAAGGGGCGGAGAGCGACGATATCCCCGGTCTTGCGGACCTGATCGTGGTGCTGGGGGGGGACGGCACCCTGATCTCGGTGGCGCGCCTCGTCGGGGAAAGGGAGGTGCCGATCCTGGGGGTGAACCTCGGCAGCCTTGGCTTCCTCACCGAGATTACCCTGGACGAGCTCTATCCGGCCCTGGAGAGCTGCCTCTCGGGGGACTACCGGGTCTCGGAGCGGATGATGCTGCGGGTCGCCCTGGTCCGGGGGGGGGAGGTCGCCGAGTCGCACCAGGTGCTGAACGACGTGGTGATCAACAAGGGTGCCCTGGCGCGGATCATCGACCTGGAGACCACCGTCAACGGGAGCTGGCTCACCACCTTCAAGGCGGACGGGCTGATCATCTCCACCCCCACCGGCTCCACCGGCTACTCCCTCTCCGCCAACGGCCCGATCATCCACCCCGACCTGGCCTGTCTGGCGATCACCCCGATCTGCCCCCATACCCTCACCAACCGCCCGATCGTGGTGGCGAGCGACGCCCTGATCACGGTCCGGCTCCAATCGCAGAACGAGGACGTCTTCCTCACCCTCGACGGCCAGGTCGGTTTCGAGCTGAAGTACGGGGACAGCATCAGGATCGAGCGGGCCGCGCAGCGGACCCGGCTGGTGATGTCGCGCAGCAAGGATTACTTCGAGGTGCTGCGGACCAAACTGAAGTGGGGAGAACGTTGAAATCAGTTTTGAGTTTTGAGTTTTGAATTGAAACCAAAACGCCTTTAACTCAGAACTCAAAACTCAAAACTAAGAACTGCCTTATGCTTACCGATTTATACATAAGAAACTTCGCCATCATCGACAACCTCCATGTGCCGTTCCGGCCCGGGCTCAACGTCCTGACCGGCGAGACCGGGGCGGGGAAGTCGATCATCATCGACGCGGTGAACCTGATCCTCGGCGGCCGGGCCTCGGCCGAGCTGATCCGGACCGGCGAGGAGGAGGCGACCGTGGAGGCGCTCTTCGACCTGACGGGCCATCCCGTCATTCTCGGCCGGCTGGCGGAGACCGGCGTGGACTGCGACGGGGAGCTGCTGGTGAAGCGTGTTGTCGCCCGCTCCGGGAAAAACAGGGTGTTCATGGCGGGCGGGCTCTCCACCATCGCCGCCCTTGCCGAGCTCAGCCGGCAGCTGATCAATATTTACGGCCAGCACGAATCCCAGACCCTCCTTAAGCCGGACAACCACCTGCGGCTGCTTGACGAGTTCGGCGGGCTCGCCCCGGTGCGGCGGGAATTCGCCGCCATTTTCGACGACTACCGGCGGACCGGGGCCGAAATAAGGCGGATCGAGGAGGGGGAACGGGAGGCGGCCCGGCGGCTCGATCTCCTCTCGTTCCAGTCGGAGGAAATCGCCGCGGCGTTTCTCGTCCCTGACGAGGAGGAGGAGCTGGCGCGGGAACGGCAGCTCCTCTGCCACGGGGAGAAACTCCTCCGGAACAGTCAGGAGGCGTACGAGTCCCTGTACGGCGGCGATGCGGCGATCCTCGGAGAGCTGCGCCGGGTGCTCGCATGCGTCGGGGAGATCAGGGGGATCGATCCCTCGCTGGCGCCGCTCCATGATGCCCTGGAGGGTGCCCATATCCAGCTGGAGGACGCGGCCCTGGCGTTGCGCGACTATGCGGCCCGGGTCGAGGCGGACCCGCAGCGGCTCCAGGCGGTGGACGACCGGCTCGACCAGATCAACCGGCTGAAAAAGAAGTACGGCCAGACGGTCCGGGAGATCCTCTCCTACAAGGAGGAGATCGACCGGGAGCTGGCGGGGCTGCTGCATCGGGAGGAGACCCGGGCGGAACTGGACCTTGCCCTCAGGGAGCTGGAGCGAAGGCTCGCCGAAAAGGGGGAGCAGCTGTCGACCGCCCGGATCGCAGCGGCCGGCCAGCTGAAGGGGGCGATGGAGCGGGAGCTGCACCAGTTGGCGATGCGGAACGCCCAGTTCGAGGTGGTGTTCGAAAAACTCCCGGAGCCGCGGGTGAACGGCCTGGAGCGGGGAGAGTTCCTGTTCTCCCCCAACCCGGGCGAGACTCCCAAGCCCCTGGCCCGGATCGCCTCGGGTGGGGAGTTGTCCCGGCTGATGCTGGCCCTGAAGCAGATCCTTCCCGAGAGCGACGTCCCCACCCTGGTGTTCGACGAGGTGGACAGCGGCATCGGCGGCGCCACCTCGGCCCTGGTGGGGGAGAAGCTGAAGCGGGTGGCGCAGGGCCAGCAGGTCTTCTGCATCACCCACCTGCCGCAGGTAGCCGCCTTCGCCGACTGCCACTTCCGGGTGGAGAAACGGGTCGCGCAAGGGCGGACGGTCACTTCGATCACACACCTCGACGGTGAGGAGCGGGTGGCGGAGATGGCCCGCATGCTCGGCGGGGCGAGGATCACCGAGAAGACCCTGGAGCATGCCAGGGAGATGATCGAAGAGGCTGGGATTTGAACTTGTAGGGGCGAGGCATGCCTCGCCCGTTTTTGATCGGCGGCGGATTCAGGGCGACGCATCCGGTCGCCGCAGCCGCTTTGGCGGAGGAGGCTGCGTTGCCCCTACATGGAATGAAAGGACAACCATGCTGCGCAAGGCACAGATACAGGACGTCAAAGAGATCCAGAAGCTCCTCACCCATTTCGCCAACCGGGGGGACATGCTCTCCCGCTCCCTCTCCGAGCTGTACGAAGCGCTCCGGGATTTTTACATCTACGAGGACGAGGGACGGCTTCTCGGCACCGCCGCCCTCCACATAGTCTGGGAGGACCTGGCCGAGATCCGCTCGGTGGCGGTCGTGGAAGACGCGGGAAGGAAGGGGGTCGGCACCCAGCTGGTCCAGGCCTGCATTGACGAGGCAAGGGAGATCGGCCTGAAAAGGCTCTTCTGTCTGACCTACAAGCCCAACTTCTTCGCAAAGTTCGGCTTCCGGATCGTGGACAAGTCGGAACTCCCCCACAAGGTCTGGGGGGACTGCATGAAGTGCGTGAAGTTTCCCGATTGCGACGAGATCGCGATGATTGTCGATCTGTAATGTTTTTCGTAGGGGCGCACGGCATGCGCCCTGTGACCGAGGGCGGACGCCGTCCGCCCCTACAGAGGTGTCCATGGATTTCAATCAGATTGCCGAAAAAATCGAATCGCTACTCCGCGGCCGGCGTCTGGACGGCTGGGAGATATTCCAGGTCGCCACCCGCAACCTCTCCATCGAGGTGAAGGAGCAGAAGGTCGATACCTTCACCTGTGCGACGCCGGCGGGGGTGAGCGTCCGGGTGCTGACCCAGGGACGGATGGGATTCTCCTTCTCCACCAGCCTGGACGAGGGGGACCTGGTGCGGATGATCGACAGTGCCGTGGTCGGGGCGGAAAACCAGAGCCCCGACGAGTTCCTCGGATTCCCGCTGCCTGAGGGGTGTCCGGAGCTCCCGGGGATGTTCGACGAGGGGCTCGCTTGCGTCGGCGAGGAGGAGAAGATAGCAAGGGCAGTTGCGCTGGAGCGGCTGACCCTGGCCGCCGACCCGCGGGTGAAGCGGGTCAGGAAGGCCTCCTACGGAGAGTCGAGCTACCAGGTCGCCATCAGGAATTCCCTCGGGGCCGCGGGCTCCTACCGCGGCACCTCGGTGACGAGCAGCGTCTCCGCGGTGGCGGAGGAGGGGGGTGATTCCCAGATGGGGTGGGACTTCGGCTTCAGCACCTCCTTTGCCGGGGTGCGGGTGGAGGAGATAGCGGCTCGCGCCGCCGCCAAGGCCGCCGGTCTTCTCGGGGCGCGCAAGATCCCCACCATGCGCTGCCCGGCGATCTTCGACAATTACGTGGCTACCGAGGTCCTGGAGGTCCTGGCCTCCGCCTTCCTGGCGGAGAACGTCCAGAAGGGGAAATCGCTGCTGGCCGGCCGGGAGGGGGAGCGGCTGCTTGCCCCCTGTCTCAGGATCAGGGATGACGGCATCCTCCCGGGCGGGATGGCGACCGCCCCCTTTGACGGTGAGGGGGTGCCCCGGCGCAACACCGTCCTGGTGGAGGAGGGTATCCTCCGGGGGTTCCTCTACGACGGCTACTGCGCCCGCAAGGGGGGGAAGGCCTCCACCGGCAATGCGGCGCGCAGCGGGGTCAAGGCGACGCCGCGGATGGGGGTGACCAACTTTTTCATCGAGAACGGTGCGGCCCCCTTCGACTCCCTGCTGGCGGGGATTGGCAGGGGGATACTGATCACCGAGGTGATGGGGATGCACACCGCCAACCCGATTTCGGGGGATTTTTCCGTCGGCGCCGCCGGTTTCCTGATCGAGAACGGCGCCGTGACCGTTCCGGTCAAGGGGATCGCCATCGCCGGCAACATCCTGGAGCTGTTCGGCAATGTGGAGGGGGTGGCAAACGACCTCCGCTTCTTCGGCGCGGTCGGGTCGCCGTCCCTCAGGATCGCGGCGCTGGACGTGAGCGGGGAGTAAAGACCCCCGCCGGGGCGTCTCTGCGAGCGCCTTTTCTGTTGAGCAAATCCGGACTTTCATGATACATTGACCTGTTACTTAGTTTGCCAATCCCATTCCTGTCAGGAGAAACAATAGATGTTCGGAGCCCTCATCAAGAAGATAGTCGGCAGCAAGAACGAGCGGGAGCTGAAAAAGCTCTGGCCGATAGTGGAGCGGATCGGCGCCCTGGAGCCGGAGCTCGTCAAGCTCACCGACGATCAGTTGCGCAATAAAACCAGCCAGTTCAAGGAGCGCTTTGCCAGGGGGGAAACGGTCGATGCGCTCCTCCCCGAGGCATTCGCGGTCTGCCGCGAGGCGGGCAAACGGGTCCTGGGGATGCGCCACTTCGACGTCCAGCTGATCGGCGGCATGGTGCTCAATTCCGGCAAGATCGCCGAGATGAAGACCGGCGAAGGAAAGACCCTGGTCGCCACCCTGCCGGCCTACCTGAACGCCCTGACCTCCCGCGGCGTCCACGTGGTGACGGTCAACGACTACCTGGCCCGGCGCGACTCCGAGTGGATGGGGCGGCTCTACAACTTCCTCGGCCTCACGGTCGGGGTGATCATCCACGGCCTGGATGACAACGAGCGGAGAGAGGCCTACGGTGCCGACATCACCTACGGCACCAACAACGAGTTCGGCTTCGACTACCTGCGGGACAACATGAAGTTCGCCCTGGAGGATTACGTGCAGCGGGACTTCCACTACGCCATCGTCGATGAAGTGGACTCCATCCTGATCGACGAGGCGCGTACCCCGCTAATCATCTCGGGACCGACCGAGGATTCGACCGACAAGTACTACGTGATCGACCGGATCATCCCGCTCCTCAAGAAGGGGGAGGCGCAGGAGGTGGAGGCGAACACCCTGTCGGGGAAGCGCAAGGTCTACACCGGCGATTTTACCGTCGATGAAAAGGCCAAGTCCGCCACCCTGACCGAGGAGGGGGTGCTCAAGGTGGAAAAGCTCCTCAGGATTGACAACCTCTACGATCCGCGCAACATGGAGATCCTCCACCACGTCAACCAGGCCCTGCGCGCCCACGCCCTGTTCAAGCGGGACGTGGACTACGTGGTGAAGGAGGGGGAGGTGCTGATCGTCGACGAGTTCACCGGCCGGCTGATGCCGGGGCGGCGCTGGTCCGACGGCCTGCACCAGGCGATCGAGGCGAAGGAGGGGGTGGTGATCGAGAACGAGAACCAGACGCTGGCCACCATCACCTTCCAGAACTATTTCCGGATGTACGAGAAGCTCTCCGGGATGACCGGCACCGCCGACACCGAGGCGGAGGAGTTCCACAAGATCTACAAACTGGACGTGATGGTGATCCCGACCAACCGGCCGCTGCTCCGCCCCGACTTCCCGGACGTCATCTACAAGACCGAGGGGGAGAAGTTCAATGCCGTGATCGAGGAGATCAGGGAACTCCACGCCAAGGGGCAGCCGGTGCTGGTCGGCACCATCTCCATCGAGAAGTCGGAGGTCCTTTCGGAGCTCCTGAAGAAACAGGGGATACCCCACTTCGTCCTGAACGCCAAGCAGCACGAGCGGGAGGCGGAGATCGTCGCCCAGGCGGGACGCAAGGGGATGGTGACCATCGCCACCAACATGGCGGGGCGCGGCACCGACATCGTCCTGGGGGGCAATCCGGAAGGACTCCTGAAGCAGTGGCAGCATGAGAACCCGGAGGCGAGTGCGGAAGAGGCCGCGCGGATGCTCGCCCAGTTCAAGGAGCGCTGCGCCAGTGAGCATGAGGAAGTGCTGACCCTCGGCGGTCTCCACATCCTCGGCACCGAGCGCCACGAGTCGCGCCGCATCGACAACCAGCTGCGCGGCCGTTCCGGCCGCCAGGGGGACACCGGTTCGTCCCGCTTCTATCTCTCCCTTCAGGACGACCTCCTGCGGATCTTCGGCTCCGAGCGGGTGGCGAAGATCATGGACATGCTGAAGATCGAGGAAGGGGAGGCGATCACCCACGGCCTGATCACCAAGTCGATCGAAAACGCCCAGAAGAAGGTGGAGGCCCACAACTTCGAGATCAGGAAGCACCTGATCGAGTACGACGACGTCATGAACAAGCAGCGCGAGGTGATCTACACCCAGCGCAAGGAGATCCTGGCCGGCGAAGAGATCCGGGCGAGCTTCCTCGACATGATGGATGAAAGCGTGGAGGACCTGATCACCGCCTACGCCGTCGACAAGGTCCCCGCCGCCGAATGGGACTGGCAGTCGATCAGCGAGGGGTGCTTCAAGGTGTTCGGCTTCCATCCCGACATCCCGCCGGTTACCATGGAGCGCCTCACCCCCGACAACTTCCGCGATCTCCTCAGGGAGAAGGTGCGGGAGATCTTCGCCGCCAAGGTGGCGGAGTTCGGCGACGAGATGATGGACCACCTGATCAAGGTCATCATGCTCCAGATCATCGATTCCCAGTGGAAGGACCACCTCCTCTCCATCGACCACCTGAAGGAGGGTATCGGCCTGCGTGGCTATGGCCAGAAGGACCCCAAACAGGAGTACAAGAAGGAGGCCTTCCAGCTCTTCATGGACATGATCACGCGGATCCGCGCGGAGGTGGTGGGGAAGATCTTCTGGGTACAGATCGCCCGGGAGGAAGACGTGGAGCGGATCGAAGAGGAACAGCAGAAGAAAAGGCAGCGGCTCGTCTTCAATCTGGCGGAAGAGGCCGCCCCGCAGCCGGTCAAGAGCAAGAAGACCGCCGGCCGCAACGATCCCTGCCCGTGCGGGAGCGGCAAGAAGTACAAGAAGTGCTGCGGCAAATAGTGAATCGGCAAAGGGCTCTAGGCAAAAGGCTAAAGGTTTTTCCCTTAGCCCTAAGCCCTTAGCCTTTTGCCTGCCTCAATGTAACGGCCATGCGGACAAGGAGTCCAAGGAACAGGGAGGCATTGATGCAAATAAAGGGATTCACATTCTCCGCCGTGGAGGCGGCCATCAAGAAGCCGGGGCGGCTCGACCTCGCCCTGATCTTTTCCGAGACGCCGGCGGCGGTGGCGGCGGTCTACACCACCAACCGGGTCAAGGCTGCGCCGGTCCTCCTCTCCATGGAGCGGACCAGGAACGGCCTCTGCCAGGCGCTCGTGGTGAACAGCGGCAACGCCAACGCCTGCACCGGGGTGCAGGGGATGGACGACGCCCGGGAAAGCGGCCGGCTCGTGGCCGACGGGCTCGGTATCCCCGACGAGGCGGTCCTCGTCTCCTCCACCGGGGTGATCGGCCAGAACCTCCCCATGGAGCGGATCAGGAGCGCCATCCCCCGCCTGGTGGAGGGGCTTCCGGATGGGACCCTGGCGGAGCTGGCCGCCGCCATCATGACCACTGACACCTTTCCCAAAATGGTTGCGCGCAGCGGCACGGCGGACGGCAGGGGGTATACCGTGGCCGGGGTGGCGAAGGGGGCGGGGATGATCATGCCCAACATGGCCACCATGCTCGCCTTCGTGGTTACTGATGCGGCCGTCGAGCCGTGCTGGCTCCAGGAGGTTTTCCGGGAGGCGGTCGACTCTTCCTTCAACGCCATCACCGTTGACGGCGACACCTCCACCAACGATACCGCCCTCATCATGGCCAATGGCGCCGCCGGCAATAGCCCGATCCGGCGGGGGACAGCGGAAGCAGATCTTTTTGCCGAGCTGCTGCGGGAAGCGCTGCTTGCCCTGGCCAAGGATATCGTCAGGGACGGCGAGGGGGCGACCAAGTTCGTCGAGATAACCGTGAGGGGGGCGGTCTCCGCCGGGGAGGCGAAGCAGGCGGCCATGGCGGTGGCAAATTCGCTCCTGGTCAAGACCGCGTTCTTCGGCCAGGACGCCAACTGGGGGAGGATTCTGGCGGCGGTCGGCTACTCCGGCGCCCGGGTGGACCAGGACCGCATCGAACTCTGCTT
>JAMPXD010000049.1 GCA_023701365.1 Geobacteraceae bacterium | reverse complement strand
CGTCGATGCCGAGGGTGAACTGCTGGATGATATAGTCGGCGTTGAGGGTACGGGCGAGCAGGGTCTGCCCCACCCCAACCGTCGGCGCCACCAGGGGGCCGAAGAGAGCATTGTCGGCGGCGGTGAACGGGGTGGGGTCGTTGATCCGCCGCGGTATCCCGGTAAGGACGAAGATGTCCGGCCGGAAGTCGTTCAGGATGCCGTCCTGGGTGAAGTTGGCCGGATTCACCGGATCTTCGGGATCGCCGATCTGCATGAAGGCGTCGTGCCCGAGTAAATGCCAGCGGCTGTCGATGGAGTCGGGAACCCAGAAGGCCTCCACGTCGTAACGGATCACGTGATCCGTCAGCGCGACGGCCGCCGGGTTGAGCCGGGCGGCGAAGCCGGGCCCGCCGGTAGGGTACGTAACCGGCACGGTGGGGTTTGCAGGGTCCGGCGGGTCGACCAGGAGCAGGCCATAGAGCCCCATCTCGAAGTGGAGGACGGTGTTCTTGTGGCAGTGGTAGAAGTAGGTTCCGGGGTCCCTCGGCTGGAACTGGTAGAAGAAATGGCCGGCCACCTCGAAGGAGGTATGCCCCACCCCGTCGTTCATGGGTGTAGGCTCGATGCCGTGCCAGTGGATGGTGTGGGTATTCCCCTGGCACAGGACGTCGGCGTTCACCAGGGCACCCTGGGGGATGCGGATGGTCGCGGAGGGGAAATTCCTCCGTAATGCATCCTGCGGCAGCGGTGGCGGGGCATCCGGCGCGTTGGGGTCTTCGATGATCCACATCGGCACCCGCCCGCCGTCCGGCAGCACCAGGTCGAAGTTGACCAGGAGGTTGCGTGCGAACGTGAAGGTCGGCGGAAGCGGATCTACTTGTTTTATGCCGCCGTTCGTGGGCGGGGTGGTAAAGTTGAAGAATGCCGGAATCTCTTCGGGCGGCACGTCGCCGCGGGGAATTGTAGGCAGGGCCATTGTGTTGACTCCTTTCTGATCAGTTGATCAGCAACGGACTGTATTCTAATGAACGTTCGGAAAATCGACCCCGTCCACATCGCCGAGGAAGTCGAAGTGGGTAATTGACCCCTGGGGGTAGTTCCCGCCGGCCGCCGTCTGGGACGGCTCCATGTGGCAGTGCATCGGATAGGGGAGTGGCGACTGGGGCACCCCGGGCGATCCCTGGGCTCCCGGGATCGTCAGGGCCAGCTCTTCGGGGATCAGGTCGCGCAGTTGGGTGTTCGGGTCGCCGGCGATGTCGGGCGGCCGGATAAACGGCACCACCCAGTCGATCCGGTCGAGCGGCTTGATGGCCAGTGAGTCGATAAAGATGACATTGTCCTGGACCGCGTTGTTCACCGAGGTCACATAGATGTGGTTGGCATGGATATGGTTCGAGTGGGTGAACAGGCCGGCATTCAGGATGCGGACCAGCATCGGCTGGCCGATCCTCCCCTCTATGGTTGTGGCGTGGTCATGGGAGGCGAAGACCCCTGTCTTGCCGTTTATGGTGAAGTAGCGGGCGAGAAAACTGGCCCGCATGTCAGCGGCACTGACGGTCGAAGGCCGTCCCGCCTCGAAATCGGCCTGAGCCTGGGCGTTGAATGCGGGGTCGATCTGGTGGTGCAGCCAGATCCGGAACCTTGTCGGGTCCCAGCCGGCGGGTGAGAGGGCATGCCTGGGGAACTGGGGGGTGGTTCCCAGGTCGTTGAACAACTGCTGAACAGCCGGGGTGGGGGAGCTGTAAGGGGTGTTCCCTGCCACCGGGCTGACGATAAAAGCGCCATGAAGCCCCAGTACCCGGTTCACCGGGTCGTTCAAGGGGTCGATGTAGAGATACGTGCCGGCTGCCGGCGCGGTGAAGCGAACAGTTCTGGTCTGGCCGGGACTGATGGGAGGGGTAAGTACCCTGGTGCCGACTATCTGGAACGCATGGGGCTCCTTCAGGTTGTTCTTGATGTTGATGGTGATGTCATCGCCGGCCGTGGCGAAGATAGCAGGGCCTGGGAAGCTCGGCAGGTCCGGCACGGTCAGGGGGGATTTGAAGAGCCAGTGGAAGACCTGGGTACCGTCTACCATCTCTACAAGGGCCGCTTCCATGGAAAGGTCGATGGTCAGGTTGGCGGCGAAGGCCTCGGTCCGGAACAGGTGAGGTATCTTCACGTTCCCCACTGCAATGGCTGCCAGGCCGCTTATCCCTATCTTTATGAAGTCACGTCTGTCCATTATCTTCTCCCTTCTGCATTATGGAAATGTCAAAATGTCGGGAAGAAACTTTATCAAAAACTGCTCAATCCCACCGACTTCCTGAGGATCAGCAGCGCGTCGGCTATATCTATCACGCCACCGGGGGGCGCCACGTCGCCCGTTATCAGGTCATCGGCAGTCGGCGGGATAATTCCTACTGCAATCCTCAAGGCTCTCAGCGCGTCACCGATGTTAACCGTGCCGTTCTGATCCAGATCGCCCTTGGCCAGGAAACGCGCCTGGACAACCGGTACCGGGGTGTTCCTGGCAATGTTCGTCCCGTCTCCCAACTGGCCGAAGGCATTGTCCCCCCAGCTCCAGATGTCGCCGTTCGCCTTCAGCGCCACGGTGTGGGCACTGCCGGCGGAGGCGTCGGACCAGTCGTTGTCGGTACCGACCTTTACCGGCGCATCCGCATCGAGATTCGTCCCGTTCCCCAGCTGGCCGGTGAGGTTCCCGCCCCACGCCCGGAGGGTGCCGTCCGCCTGTCTCCCCAGTGAATGGGTGTCTCCCGTTGCGACGGCAACCCAGTTGGTTGCTTGCCCGGCTTCCTGAGCCGGGATGTCGCTGTCAAGCGTTGTGCCATTCCCCAACTGGCCGAAGGTGTTGTTTCCCCACCCGTGCAGTGTGCCGTCCGCTTTCAGTGCCACTGTATGAGATTGCCCGGCGGCAACGGCAGTCCAGTCGTTATTGATGAACGGAGCAGGCAGGACGATCTGCACCGGAGCGACAGCGCTTATATGCGTCCCGTTGCCGAGCTGGCCGCTGTTGTTGGCGCCCCAGCCCCACAGGGTGTGGTTCGACTTCAGGGCGACGGAGTGGGAGCCCCCTGCGGCAATGGCGACCCAATCGCTGTCGCTCCCGATCTTCACCGGCACCGGCTGATTATTGGGAACAACGGACCCGTCTCCTACCTGGCCGCTGCTGTTCTCTCCCCAGGCCCAGAGGGTGCCGTCCGTTTTCAGGGCAAGGGTATGAAAATCGCCGGCAGCAACAGAGGCCCAGTTCGAGTCAGCGCCGACCCTGACCGGGGCCGGCTGGCTGAAGGCGATCGACCCGTCTCCCAACTGACCCTTGGTGTTGTCCCCCCAGGCCCAGAGGGTGTGGTCCGACTTGAGGGCCACAGTATGGAAAAACCCCGCGGAAACAGCAGCCCAGTCGGTGCCGGTGCCGATCTTGACCGGGGAGTTCCGGGAAACCGTTGTGCCATCCCCCAGCTGACCGAACTCATTGTCACCCCACGTCCAGAGCGTGCCGTCAGGGCGCACCGCCACCGTGTGGCGCCCTCCGCCGTCGACCAGCGGGGTTGCGCCCCACGAGACGCTTGCCATTCCCGGAAGGGCCGGTATCAAGACTGCCAGCATCAAAAATACGTACAGCCGAGCCGTTTTCCTCATCTGATCCTCCTTTCGTGTTGCCGAAATAACATTCTCATCCGGAAACTGTTCCAATCCCCGGCTGGCCGAAGGTGTTGGCGCCCTATGCCCGGATGGAGCCGTCTGTGCGCAACACCACCGTAAAGTTCCCTCCGCACGAGGCCTGCGGGGTTGCACCCTACGAGACGTTCGCCATGCCCGAAAGGACCGGCAAAATGACAGAGAGCATCAAGAACAGGTGCAAACGAGCGATTTTCCACATCAGTGCCCCTCTTCATCATGTTGTCGAAACGGCATTCAAGACTGCTTTGCAAATAACTTGCCATCGCAAAGTCTCACATGTATTACCGCGCTGACACCTCGTTGTATCCAATGGCAGGGTAGATGCAGGCAGGGAAAAGGGTGCAAATTCGGCGACAGGCTGTTAAAGAAATATAACGGGGGCTTCGCGATTGGCAAGGCGGCGGCAGGGTGATATGCTCTATGGCATGCGGGTCCGATGCTGCCAGAGGAAAGGAGAGAGGTCATATGAAAGGGCATACCTTCAGAGAGGTCATAATATTCGTCGTCACCCTGCTACTGCTGGCGATGCCGGCGCTGCTCCAGGCCCAGGGAGGGGAGGCTGACCCGGGTCCGCCGCCGATCGGCCAGCCCATGGTCAGCGAGGGGACCTTCGCGGTCCAGCTGGCGGCTGCCTTGGGACTGGCGGAGACCGATGACGAGGTCGAGGCCGAGAGCCGGCTCGGCGAGGCCGGCATCGCCCCCCGCAACGGCTGGATCGCCGACTACCCGGTGACCCCCGACATCATCGCCGAGCTGCAGCTGGCGGTGGAGGATGCCGCGGTCTCCGGGAGGATTGCGCTGGAGAGGGACGAGGCCCTGGGCAGGTTCGACGACGTCGCCGCCGGCCTCGGCCTGACGGTCAAGCCTCATTCTGCCGGCCAGACCTACGAGGGCGCCCCCCCCAGTTGCGCCAATTATCCCAACCCCGCGGTGATAAGGAGCACCTATACCGCCGAAGGCGCGCCGGTGGTCACCTACTACTGCCCGCCGCCCGATTATTACAACAGCTATGCCTGGGTCCCAAGCCCGTTCTGGTGGGGCGCTTTCTGGTTCCCCGGATTCTTCATCCTCCATGACTTCGACAGGGTCGTGCACCTGCACGGGAAGGGGGTGGTCATCAGGAATCGCTTCCATGACGATCGGAGCCGCCGGGTTTTCCGGATCGATCCGGTGGCGAGATTCAGGGGCAAGACCTTTGCCGGCATAGGTGTGCCCGACAGAAGGGGCCATATCTCGACGGGGGTTTCGGGCAGTGAGAGGAGAATCTTCAATGAGTCAGGCGCCAGGCGGGGGTCGGGGGGGAGATCGATCGACAGGCCGTCGCGCGGCGGCAAGGTCATAAAGCCCTTCTCCGGCGGCGGCAGAAGGGGGGGCTCGTCCCAGGGGGGCGGAAGAGGCAGAAGGTAAAGCGAGCAGGAATGGGGAGCGACAGCCCGTTCCCTGCCCGCAGCTTTTCCTTGACAGCTGCTGATGCGAACAGTATCTTTCGGTAAGCCCGTTTCGGGAGGGACGCCATGGGAGGCCTTCGCGTCTGAAAGGCGGCAATTTTTATCAGCGGTACTGATCGGTAATGCGAGGCGAGTGGATGGCTGGTCCGCGGCTGCAAGCGATCTTCCAGCGCCAGATTCCCGGCGATCATGCCCTGCTGGAACTGGCCCGGCGCCGGTTCCGCGAGGCGGGGCTCGGCGCTGAATACTACCCGGACTCACCCGAGGAGTTGCGCGACCTTCTCCGCCATCACCCCCGCGAGCAGGACCGTTACACCGTCCATCTACCGCGCGACATCCGTCTGCTGGACGCGTCCGGCCGCGACCGGCTATGCGCCTTCGCCGCGGCAGCGGACCCGCGCGGGGCCGGACTGGTGGTGCATGACCAGCCGGAGGTGGCCGACCGGTCAGCGGACTATGTCACCGCGGTCCGCCAGCTCGATACCCGGTTGCGCGGGATGGGGGCGGCGCCGCTGGTGCTGATCGAATACGCGGTGGGGCTGGAGCCGGCCGAGTTCGTCGCGCTGCACGAGGCGGTGCGCGACTGTCCCGGGATCAGCGCCTGCATCGATATCGGCCACGTTGGCGCTTTCCAGTGCCAGCGGGCCTTTCAGCGGGACCATCCCGGTCTCGACATCTGGCAGCTCAAGTCCCACACGGAGGGATTGCGCGCGCATATCGCGGCTGTCCAGGGAGCCTGCCGCACCGCCCTGCCGACCGTCCTGGAGATGGTGGCATCCCTGGGCCGGCTGGGCAAGCCGCTGCATTTCCACCTGCATGACGGCCACCCCAGCTCGACCTTCAGCATGTACGGGGTGAGCGATCACCTGAGCTTTTTCCGGGAAATTCCGATCCCATTCAGCTACCGCGGCAGCTATGCCCTGCCGACGATGTTCGGCCCGCTCGGGCTGCAGCGCATCGTCGCGACAGCCCGGGCGTCCTTGCCCGACGAGATGCTGTCCTTCACCCTCGAGATTCATCCGCCGGAAGGGCGCCTGCCGCTCGGGGAATACGCGCCCCTGTTCGGACACTGGCAGGAGCTGGCCAATGCGGAGCGGATGCAGTACTGGATCGAGGTGCTGTTGCGGGATCACCGGCTGCTGCTGGACGCCTGCGGCGGCTGAAGCCGGCTGCGGGACCTGAACTAACACCAAAGGAGGCACCATGATGGATACTCTCGAAGCGATCAAGACCAGGAGAAGCGTGCGCAAGTTCAGCGACAGGCCGGTTGAGCCGGAAAAGCTCCGGACGGTGCTGGATGCGGCCCGGCTGGCCCCCTCCTGGGCGAACATGCAATGCTGGCGGTTCGTGGTGGTGGAGGATGCCGCAATGAGACAGAAGATCAGCGAGCTGTCTTACGTGGAGACCTTCTTCGGGCCGCGGGGATACAAGACCAACCCCGCCCAGAAGGCCCTTGCCGAAGCGCCCGTGGTGATCGTCGCCTGCGCCGAGCCGACCCTGTCGGGGGATCTGCGGGGCCAGCAGTACTACATGGCCGATCTCGGCATCGCCACCGAGAACCTGATGCTGGCAGCCCACGCCGAGGGGCTCGGGAGCGTGTTCGTGGGGGTGTTCGACGAGGAAGGGATGGGGGAGCTGCTCGACATTCCATCGGGAATCCGCATCGTCGGCCTCTTCCCCCTCGGCTATCCGCTGGAACCGGGGAAGGGGGGGGCGCCGCGCAAGCCGATCGAGGAGATCGTCTTCTACGGGAAGTGGAAGGGATAGGGGTGAATCGTGAGTTTTGAGTTTTGAGTTTTGAGTTATGAGTTTTGAGTTTTGAGTTTTGAATTATGGATTATGGATTATGGATTATGGATTATGGATTATGGATGGTGGAGAAAGGATGATTACGGTTCCATGAAGCTTCTTGATAAACTGGAGAAAAAGCTCGGCAGATTTGCCTTGCCGAACGTGACCATCTACCTGATCGCCGGCCAGACGCTTTTCTACGTGCTCTTCCTGGCCGGCAAGCTGGACCGGAGCCAGACCTGGCTCAGCGCCGATCTCCTGCTGGCGGGGGAGTGGTGGCGTATTTTCACCTTCCTCTTCGATCCGCCGCTGTCGAACCCGCTGTTCGCCTTTTTTGCCTGGTACCTCTTCTACCTGATGGGGTCTGCCCTCGAAGAGCAGTGGGGGGCATTCCGCTACAACGTCTTTCTCCTGATCGGCTGCCTGATGACCGTCGCGGTCTCCTTCCTCACCCCCGCTTTCCCGGTGAGCAACGCCTATATCGGCGGCTCGGTCTTTCTCGCCTTCGCCTTTCTCTATCCCGACTTCATCCTGCAGATCTTCTTCGTCCTGCCGGTCCGGATCAAGTGGCTCGCCATGGTCACCTGGCTTTACTACGGCTACCTGGTCCTGTTCGGCGGCTGGTACAACCGCCTGCTGGTGCTCGCCTCGGTAAGCAACTTCCTCCTCTTTTTCGGCCGGGACATCGCCTGGCTGGCGAAGAGCGGCAAACGGCAGATGGCGCGCCAGGCCCGGCAGGTTTCCCGGCGGGAGGACGAGCCGTTCCACCGCTGCACGGTCTGCGGCATCACCGACAAGAGCCACCCCCGGATGGATTTCCGCTACTGCCCGCAATGCGCCGGGCAGCGCGGCTACTGCCAGGAGCATATCTTCAGCCACGAGCACATTCCTTCTTCCGCCCCGCCTAGAGTCTAAACTGAGGGGCAAATAGCAATCTTGAACGCTTGAACACTGGCGCCAGAAATCTGTCCATATGAAGCGCGGCACGAAAGTTTTACCGCTTGACTGAAAACATCGTTGGGCGTATTTATAGAGTACATTAACGCCGTTTTTCCGCTCATTAACTGCTCCGCGCTGGCACTCAGAGGATTGGCCGTACCCATGACGCATGCTGACAAGAAAAAGTTGAAAAGTGAGCTGGTGACAGCCCTGGCAGGAGACGAAAAAGTCGAGAAGATCATCATCTTCGGTTCATTTACGACTTCCGCCACCCCCCATGATATGGATGTTGCGGTATTCTGCGATTCCAAAGACGACTACCTCACCTTGGCCTTGGACTTACGGCGAAAACTGCGCAGCCTTTCCAGAATCATACCGATAGATCTGTTGCCAATATCCGTGCCGTATGATCCTGCATCGGTGTTTCTGCAGGAGATCAACAAGGGTGAAGTGGTATATGAAAAAAGACACTGAACTGTGGCTGCAATACGCCGATGAAAATCTGAAATCGGCCGAGATCCTTCTGGACAGCGGCCTTTACAATCCTTCCCTGCAGAATTCCCAACAAGCTGTGGAAAAATATCTCAAGGCTGTTCTCATCGAAAATGCTTCCGGTTTGACCAGAACGCACAGCATCAGGGAACTGTCAGGCCTTCTTCTCGATCTCGGTGTCTGTCTTGCCATGACCGACGACGATATCGATCTTCTCGATTCAATCTACCTCCCCTCTAAATATCCCGCATTCAGTGTATTACCCAAATTCATTCCCGACCAAAGTGTCTGCCGACATTGCTTCGAAATTGCCGGAAAAGTTCGTCAGGATGTTCTGGATGCAATTTCCTGAAAACTGATTACGGACGTGGAACGAAGGAATAGATGGGGGACGACGTACAGTGAGAGGTATAACCTCCTGTGTGAGAGGCTTGTAAAAGAGCAGCTTTACACCGCCGCCGCGCTGATGCAATCGCCGCTCAGGGGAGTTGCGGGGAGTATTCGGACCTTTCCGAGATGACCAGCATCAGGAACGTTTTTTGCCAGTCTCATACGATGGGGTCGCGGCCGGTGTCTCAAAACATAAGCTGGGGATTGGCGGCTAAGAAGGCTTGTTATAACCCTTCTGGAGGCTAGCAGATGAAAAACAGGACCATCAACGTCAAGGGTAGCGAGATAGCTGTCTATCGGAAGGAGCAGGAGGATTACATCTCCCTGACCGATATGGTACGCAGCTTCGAAGACGGGCCGGTACTCATCTAAAAATGGCTGAGAAACAAAAACACCATTGAGTTCATCGGCATCTGGGAGCAACTCCATAACCCGGTTTTTAATTACCCCGAATTCGAGGGGGTTACAAAACAAGCCGTCTGAACAGCTTTGTCTTGACCGCCAAGAGATGGATCGAACAGACCGGCGCGTTGGTAACCCATTCGGCCTTTCCCGAGGTGACCAGGATTTCCGAGTTGGTACGCCGGGTGCTGCGGTAGGGGCGGGTCTTGTGCCCGCCCTGATTAACAAGGGCACCCACAAGGGATGCCCCTACCGAAAAGGCATTACTATATTCCGGTATCATCCATGACTTACAATCCAGACATCCATCACCGTCGCTCCATCCGTTTGCGAAATTTCGACTACGCGTCGGCGGGGGCATATTTCGTGACCATCTGTGCGCAGGGAAGGGAATGTCTCTTCGGTGAGGTGGTTGACGGTACAATGGTGGCGAACGATGCGGGGCGGATGGTCGAATCGGTGTGGCACGTGTTGCCGGAGAGGTTTCCCGTAATAGAGCCGGATGCGTTCGTGGTGATGCCGAACCACGTGCATTTCATCCTGTTTCTGGTAGGGGCGCCCCTTGTGGGTGCCCTTTCTCTTGCGGTTGGCCAAGACACAAGGGCGGGCACAAGACCCGCCCCTACCAACGTGGGAGAGGTTGTCGGTGCTTTCAAGTCGTTGACGACGCATGCCTATACCATAGGTGTCTCGCAATCAGGTTGGCCGCCGTTTCCCGGACGGCTCTGGCAGCGCAACTATTACGAGCGGGTAATCCGCGATGACGCGGAACAGGAGAAGCTCCGCACCTACATCCTGCACAATCCGGCACGCTGGGCCGAGGATGAAGAAAACCCGCTCGTCTAAGGTGGACCTAAAGGGTTGCGTCTCCCAAATAAGGCCGGTACTTAGGGGTTACCGTCGATCCGCGCCGCATCAAGGCGGTAGTCTTAGGAAAAGAGCTGCTTCACGACCGAGATGAGGAAGAGGTCCGTGGCTACCGGCATGCGCTCGACCTCATCCGCCTGGGACGCGGACCAGATGCTCGATGGCGGTATTGTGCAGATGGCCTATATACGCTAGCGAGAAACTGAGGGAGGGCTGCCTCCTTAGCACGAAAAAAGGCGGAGCCGATGGCCCCGCCTTTTTTCGTGCTATGTCAGCCACACCTTACATCTTGTGGCACTTCTCGCAGTTTTCCTTCACCGTGAAGGCGTCCTTGCCGTTGTGGCAGCTGCCGCAGGACTTGCCTCCTTCCATGCCCCCCATCCCGACGTGCTGTACCCCGGCCTTGAAGGGGAAAACCTTGGTGTGGCAGTCGGCGCATTTGTACATGCCGAGATGGAACTCGTGGCTGAACTTGACTTCGCCCCCCTCGTTCTTGAAGGTCACGATGCCCGGCTTGAACCCCTTGTGGCACTTGTCGCAGTCTCCCGTGGTGACGAACGCCTCCTTGCCGTTGTGGCAGGAGCCGCACGATTTGCCCTGCGCCATGTCGGCCATGGAGAAATGCTTGGCGCCGGCCTTGTAGGGGAAGATCCTGGTGTGGCAGTCGGCGCACTTGTAGGCGTCGAGATGGAACTTGTGGCTGAAAAGCGCGTCGCTGATCCCCTTGGACTTGAAGGAGATCTCCCGGGGCTTCATCCCCCGGTGACAGTTGCCGCAGTTGCCGGCCACGGAGAATGCCTTCTTGTCGTTGTGGCAGGCGCCGCAGGTTTTCCCCTTTTCCATCGCGGCCATGGTGACGTTCTTATCCCTGCCGGTAATGACCTTGCCATCGTGACAGCTTTTGCACTTGTCGCCGGTCCTGGAAAGGTGGGTCTCGTGGCTGAAGATCGCCTCGGTTGCCCCCTTGGGCCTGTAAGTGACGCTCCGCGGTCTCCCCTTGTGGCAGCGGACGCAGTCCTTTTCGCTGGCGACGCTGAAGGCCTTGACCCCCGAATGGCAGGCGCCGCACGATCTGGTCCTTTCCATGTCGGCCATGGTGTAGTGGCGGCGCGCCTTCAGGTTGAAGATGGCGTTATGGCAGACCTTGCAGTTGTTGTTATATTTACTCAGGTGGAGATCGTGGCTGAAAACGACCGGGTCGGCGTTCTTGAACCTGAACAGGACTTCCTTGGTCTCCTTGGCGGATGACGCGAGGGGGGTCAAGAGTCCGAAGAGAAGCAGAAGCAGGGTAAAGCGTAACTTCATGGCGCACTCCTTTGGCATTAATGACAATTAAACTGCATTGCAAACGGCCGTACTATACACATCCTCCGGCAAATCGTCAATTTAAAATATTGCCAGTTTTACCCAAATAGTGCAAAGTTATCGCCACAGGTCGGTAGGCCGCAACAGAGTAGGAGGGTGTCATGAGAAAGATGATCGCGCTTTTCATTGCCATGTTCGCTTTTTCCGTTGCGCAGGCTGAGGTTTACCAATGGGTGGACGGCCAGGGTGGGGTCCACTTCACCGACGACCTGGACAAGGTCCCGGCCAGGTACCGGAAAAAGGTGAAGACCATCGAACCGACTGCGCCGGGGGAGAGGCCCATCCCCCCGGTAGTCGCGCCTGCCCCGGCAGCCGCGCCCGCCCCTGCGGCAAAGAAGGCCGAGCTGTACGGCGGCCGAGACCAGAACTGGTGGAGCACCACCTTCAGGATGGCCCGGGGTGAGCTCAGGACGGCCCAGGAACAGCTCGCCGGCAAGCAGGAGTCCCTTATTGCCCTCCGCCGCAAGAGGGTGATCTACCAACGGACCAGGGACAGGATTGCCTACAACGAGCTCAAGGAGGAGATCGGCAGGGACGAGGAGAAGCTAAAGCAGCTCCAGGAGAGGCTCGCGAACCTGGAGTCGGAGGCGGACCGGGCCGGCGTCCCCCCGGAGTGGCGGCAGTAGGGGAGAGGCATCGCTGCTGAAGCGACGGCACTCCCCCGCTGGCTCCCCGCGACAGAGGATGCAGAGCGCCTGCACCTCCGGCTTGATGCCCAGCATTAGCGGTTGCGGCCTCGCAGAACCTGTGTTATAAAAAGGCGTTCCGATATTGTGGGGAGGTCTCGTGACCGGTATCGACAGGATCATAGAAAACGCGCTGGCTGAGGATATCCATACCGGCGACATCACCACCCTGGCGGTGGTGCGGACGGATCGCGAGGCGCGCGCCATTCTCAAGGCCAAGGAAGAGATGGTGCTGGCCGGTATCCAGGTGGCTGCCCGGGTGTTCCGCCTCCTCGACGAACGGATCGTCTTCACCCCCTGTTTCGGCGACGGTGACCGGCTGGTCGCCGGCGACCTGATCGCCGAACTCTCCGGCAATGCCTCCTCTCTGCTCCAGGGGGAGCGGGTTGCCCTCAACCTGCTGCAGCGGATGTGCGGGATCGCGACCCTGACCTCCCGTTACGTGGAGGAGGTCCGGGGCACCGGGGCGCGGCTGGTGGACACCCGCAAGACCACCCCCGGCCTGCGGGTCCTGGAAAAATACGCGGTCCGGATCGGCGGCGGGATAAACCACCGGACCGGGCTCTACGACGGCGTGCTGATCAAGGAGAACCACATTGCCGCGGCCGGCGGCATAGCCGAGGCGGTGCAGCGGGCGCGCAGCTACATCCCCCACACCCTGAAGATCGAGATCGAAACCGAGACCCTCGACCAGGTGGCAGAGGCGCTCGCCGCCGGGGCCGACATCATCATGCTCGACAACATGGAGCCGGCCGCCATGGCCGAGGCGGTCGCCCTGATCGACGGCAAGGCCTTGGTGGAGGCCTCTGGCGGGGTGAATCTGGCGACCGTCCGGGAGATCGCCGAGACAGGCGTCGACATCATCTCGGTCGGGGCGCTCACCCATTCGGCGCGGGCCATGGACATTTCCATGCTTCTGGAGGGGTGTTGAAAGATCTTTTCAGCCAGAGCCCGGATGGCGGGACCCAGACCCTTGATCAGCAGATTCTCGCCCTGTTCCGCGCGAAACCGGGCGGGGTGGTTTCCGGCGAGGAACTGAGCGGCGTCCTCCAGGTTTCCCGGACGGCGGTCTGGAAGCATATCAAGGGACTCAAGGCGCTCGGTTACCGGATCGAGGCGGTCCCTTCCCAGGGTTACCGGCTGGTGGCCGCCCCCGACCTGCTCATCCCGGAGGAGATTGCCGCGGCTCTTGTGACCCGGAGGATCGGCCGGCGGGTCATATCCTTCAGGGAAACCGACTCCACCAATGAAGTCGCCTTCAGGCTGGCCGAGGAAGGCGCGGAAGAGGGGACCGTGGTGGTCGCCGAGGCGCAGCGCCGCGGCAAGGGGAGGCTGGGGCGGCGCTGGGAGTCGCCGACCGGGGTGAACCTCTACTGTTCGGTCATTCTCCGGCCGCCGCTTCTGCCGGTAAAGGCCCCGCAGCTCACCTTCCTGTCCGCCGTGGCGGTCGCCAGGGCAATAACTGCCACGACCCCTCTGCATCCTTTCATCAAATGGCCGAACGACCTGCTGATCAACGGCAGGAAGGTGGCGGGGCTCCTCAATGAGATGAGCTCCGAGACCGAGAAGGTGAACTTCATCATCCTCGGCATCGGCGTCAACATCAACATGCGCCGCGACCAGTTCCCCGCCGACCTGCGGCACCCGGCCACCTCGCTGTTCCTGGAGGGGGGGGAGGAGGTAAGCCGCCTCGCCTTTGCCCGCGCCCTCCTGGAGGCGCTCGATGCCCTCTACGATGCCTATCTGGTTGACGGCTACGGGCCGGTCAGGAAGGAATGGCTGGCGCTCAGCAATGTCCTGGGAAAGAGGGTCCGGGTGACCTTCCAGGAGAGCGAGACGGTCGGGGTGGCCGAGGGGATCGACGAAGACGGCGCGCTCCTGCTGCAGCTCGCCGATGGCAGGGTGGAACGGGTGCTGGCTGGGGATGTGACTATACTTCAGGCGAAGGGCTAAGGGCGAATGGCAAAAGGTGGAAGACTGAAGTTTCCTTTAGCCTTTAGCCCTTAGCCTTTAGCCAGTTTTTGGAGGATCTTTTGCTTTTAGTCATCGACGTGGGGAACAGCAACATCGTTCTCGGCATTTACGAAAATGAACGACTGGTCAGGGACTGGCGGATCTCCACCGACAAGTCGAAGACCACAGACGAGTACGGCATCCTGGTCCACGACCTGTTCCGCCTCGCCGGCATCGACTTCGCCGCCGTCAAGGACCTGATCATCTCCTCGGTGGTGCCGACCCTGACCGGCGTCCTGGAGAAGCTCTCCAGCGATTACTTCGGGCGCAAGCCCTACGTGGTGGGGCCCGGCATCAAGACCGGGATGCCGATCCAGTACGACAACCCCAGGGAGGTCGGGGCGGACCGGATCGTCAATGCCGTCGCCGGCTACGAGAAGTTCAGGACCTCACTGATCATCGTCGACTTCGGCACTGCCACCACCTTTGACTACGTCAACCGGAAGGGGGAGTACTGCGGCGGCGCCATTGCCCCCGGCCTGGTGGTTGCCACGGAGGCCCTGTTCCAGAAGGCGAGCAAGCTGCCGCGGGTGGAGATCGTCCGGCCCCCCCTGGTGATCGCGAAAAACACGGTGAACTCCATGCAGGCGGGGATCTTCTACGGCTACGTGGGGCTGGTGGACGGCATCGTGGCACGGATGAAGGCCGAGAGCAGGGACAATCCGAAGGTCATCGCCACCGGCGGCCTGGCGGGGCTGATCGCCCCGGAATCAAAAACCATCGAGATGATCGAGGAGTTTCTTACATTGGAGGGGTTGCGGATACTGTACGAGCGAAATAGAGAAACTTAAAAAGCAGGTAAAGGTAGAGGTAAAGGTAGAGAAAGGCGCTGTTGACGTTCTCTCTACCTTTACCTTTACCTCTACCTGATTCCAACAAGGGAGGCTCTATGGCAAAGTATGACACTGCAAAGCTGAGAAACCTGGGAATCATTGCGCACGGCGGTGCCGGGAAAACCTCGCTGGCGGAGGCCATCCTGTTCGATACCGGCATGATCGACCGGCTTGGTCGCGTTGATGACGGCACCTCCACCATGGACTACGAGCCTGAGGAGATCAAGCGGAAGATCTCCATAACCTCCGCCCTTGACCACTGCGAGTGGAACGGCCACTCCATCCACTTCGTGGATACCCCCGGCTACGGCAACTTCATCGCCGATACCCGCGCCTGCATGCGCGCCCTCGACTGCGCGGTCGTCATCCTTTCCGCCATCTCCGGGGTCAAGGCCCAGACCGAGGAGATCTGGCAGTGGGCCAACGAGTTCGAAATCCCGCGGATCGCCTTTGTCAACAAGATGGACCGGGAGCGGGCCAGCTTCCTGCGCGCCATCGATGACATGGAGAAGTCCCTCGGGGCGAGGGGGGTCGCCATCCAGCTCCCGCTCGGCGCCGAGGAGGATTTCGAAGGGGTGATCGACCTGCTGCGGATGAAGGCGTACCGCTACGACGACGACCTGTCCGGGAAGTTCACCGAAACCGAAATCCCCGCCGATTACCTGGACGAGGCGCGGCGGCTGCGGGAGCAGATGGTGGAGACGGTGGCCGAGGCCTACGACGCCCTGACCGAAAAGTTCCTCGATACCGGCGAGCTGACCGAGGAGGAGATCCTCGACGGGCTGCGGGTCGGCACCATGCGCAACACCTTCACCCCGGTCCTGTGCGGTTCCGCTGCCATGAACATCGGCGTGCCGCAGCTCCTGGACGCGGTCTGCGCCTACCTGCCGGCCCCCCTGGACCGGACCAGGGCGGTCGGCAAACAGCCGAAAAGCGGCGAAGTCATCGAGCGGGCGCCGTCGGAGTCGGAGCCCTTCTCCGCCCTGGTCTTCAAGACCACCTCCGACCCGTACACCGGCAAGATCACCATCATGAGGGTCTATTCCGGGGTGCTCAATTCCGATTCCATGACCTACAACTCCACCAGGGATGTCCAGGAGCGGATCGGCCAGATCTACGAGCTGGAGGGGAAGAAGCAGAAGCCGATCAAGCAGGCGGTGGCCGGCGATATCGTGGCGGTCTCCAAGCTGAAGGAGACGATCACCGGCGACACCCTCTGCGACGAGGCGAAGCCGATCGTCTATGAGCCGGCCAGGCAGCTCCAGCCGGTGATCTCCTACGCCATCGAGCCGAAGACCAAGAACGACGAGGACAAGATCCACAATGCCCTCCACAAGATGATCGAGGAAGAGCCGACCCTGGAGTCGCACCGCGACACCCAGACCAAGGAGCTGATCATCTCCGGCATGGGGCAGGTCCACCTGGAGGTGATCGTCGAGAAGCTGAAGCGGAAGTTCGGCGTCGAAGTCCTCCTCAAGACCCCCAAGGTCCCATACCTGGAGACCATCCGCGGCGCCGCCAAGGTGCAGGGTAAATACAAGAAGCAGTCCGGCGGCCGGGGCCAGTACGGCGACTGCTGGATCGAGATGTCCCCCCAGCCGCGCGGCGAGGGGTATCTGTTCGAGGACAAGATCGTCGGCGGCGTCATCCCCCGCCAGTACATCCCGGCCGTTGACAAGGGGATTCAGGAGGCCCGCCAGGACGGCTTCCTGGCCGGCTACCCGGTGGTGGACTTCAAGGTCGCCCTCTACGACGGCTCCTTCCACACCGTCGATTCGTCCGAGATGGCCTTCAAGGTCGCCGGCTCGATGGCCTTCAAGAAGGCGATGGAGCTCTGCAAGCCGGTGCTGCTGGAGCCGATCGTGACCATGAAGATCACGGTGCCCGACGAGAACATGGGGGAGGTGATCGGCGACCTCAACTCCCGGCGCGGCAAGGTGGTCGGGGTGGAGCCGAAAGCGAACTCCCAGATCATCCGGGCGGTGGTGCCGATGTCGGAGGTGCTCGCCTACTCCAACGACCTGAAGTCGATGACCAGCGACCGCGGACTGTTCTCCATGGAGTTCTCCCATTACGAGGAGGTGCCGAGCCACCTGGCGCAGAAGGTCATCACCGAAGCGGCTGCCGGTAACGGTAAAAAAGAGTAGGGATAGGTAGAGACGCAATGACCCAGTGGGCCTGAAGCAATGCGTCTCTACCGGCTCCAGAATGTTATAAATATGCAGACAATCGAAAAAGGGAGGAGTTGGCACATGTTCGGAGATCTTTCCCCTGAAAAAACAGCAGCAAACCCCATACGCAACGAAAGGGGGAGTTCGACCCGCATCCTCCTCCTGGTGCTTCTTCTCGTCGTGGCTGCGGCGGGTTATCTCTATTATTTCACCGACCTGATCAGGCCCAAGGAAGCGCCAAAGCCGGCGCCGGTGCAGACCGCCGAGGTCAAGCAGCCGATCCCTCCCCGACCCGGGCAGCCGGCAGGCGAGGGGGCGCCCGCCAAGCCGGGGGAGGCGAAACCTTCCCAGAGTGCGCCCGCTCCTGCGCCGCCCCAGGGGGGGGCTCCCGCCGCTCCCATCGCTCTCCCGGCGAAACCCGCGGCAGCCCAGAAGCCCGCGCCGGTCGCGGCCCCGCCGGTCAAGCCTGAACCTGCCAAGGTAGCCAAGGTGGAAGTGCCTGCGAAACCGGCAGCCGCCCCGGCCCCGGCGGCGAAGCCTGCGCCTCCTGCCGCTGCGGCGAAAAAGGGAGCCGCCCCGGCCAAGCCGGCTAGCAAGGTGGAGAAAGCGGCTGTTAAGCGGAAGGGGGGAAGCTATGCCCTTCTGATTGGTGACTTCGTCCCTGACGCGACCTTCGCGGCTACCCAGGCGAAGCTGAAAAAGAGCGGGATAACACCGGTCAGGGAGAGCGATATAAGGGCTGCCGAACCGATGAACCGGCTCTTCGTGGCGGAATTCAACGACCAGGACATGGCCGAGGCGGAGCTCGGGAAACTGAAGAAACTTACCGCGGACGCCTTCCTTATTGCGGATAGCGGCAGGTACAGCCTCTATGCCGGCTCATACTTCACCGAAGGCCGGACGGCTGCCGAGATCAAGCGGCTCACCGCCAAGGGGATCAAGCCGGTCGCCAGGAAGACCCAGGTTACCATCAAGGTGACCAGGGTGACCGCGGGAAGCTACCCGAGCGCCGAAGAGGCACGCAAGGACGCGGCGCGCCTGAAAAAGCTGGGGATCGTCGCCAAGGTAGTCAAGACGGGCAAATGAGGTTGACGTGGCTGAAAAAGTGACCCTCAGGCTGTCGGCCGCCGCCGCCGCTTATGTCAGGGGCGATGCGCCCAGGCAGGAAAAGCTGAAGGCGGCGCGGGGCGAGGTCCCCTTCTGCGCCAGCGATCTCGGGACCCTCCTCGTTTTCCTCAGCCTCGACAGCGATCCCGAGGTCAAGGCCGCCGCCGTCAAGTCACTGAGGGAGATGCCCGAAGAGCTCCTGGCCCTGATCGCCGGCGCTCCGGAGACCCATCCGCGGGTCCTCGACTTCCTGGCCCGGTTTCATTACGGCAACGGGGCGGTCATTGCCAGGATCCTGTCCCATCCCGCGGTCGAGCCCCGGACGATCGAGTTCCTGGCGGCCAAGGGGGTAGATGTCCCGGCCACGTCCTCTGCCGATGTCTGCCTGCCGGGGGAGGAAGTGGTTGCCAACGACAGCGGCACTGAGGCTGTTGACGAAGAGGATGAGGAGTTCAAGTCCAAATACAAGCTCTGCCAGGAGATGGGGGTCGCCGACAAGATCAAGCTGGCCCTTGCCGGCGACAAGGAGTGGCGTTCGATGCTCCTCAAGGACAGCAACAAGCTGGTGTCCGGCGCCGTCATCAGGAACCCCCGGATCACCGAGCCGGAGGTACTTGCCGTTGCCAAGTCCAAGATCCAGAACGACGAGATACTGCGCCTGATCTGCATGAACAAGGAGTGGGTCAAGAATTACCAGATCCGCAAGGCACTGGTCGAAAACCACAAGACGCCGCTTCCGAAGGCGATCCGGTTTATGGCGACCCTGACCGAGAAAGATCTGGCCGCCCTTGCCAAGAGCAAAAACGTGGTTACGGCGATATCGACTCAAGCGCGCCGGATGCTGATGAACAAGGACAAGCATTAAGAGGGAGTGAGGGAGTAAGCCCATGCCGCTGATTAACCACGCAAAAAGGGAAATAAACGCGAAGCTCGTCTTTGTCGGTCCGGCATCTGCCGGCAAGGCGAGCAACCTGCACCATATTTACAGTAAGCTGAAAGAGTCGTTCCGCGGCGCATTCAAGTCGATGAACCTCCAGAACGACCGGATGCTCTTCTTCGATTTCATGCCGGCCGGGCAGAGTCACGTGAACGGCTACAGCATCCGCTTTCATATCTACACCATCACCGGCGAGGTCTCCCGCCCCTCATCCTGGAAGATGGTGCTGAAGGGAGTGGACGGCCTGCTGTTTGTGGCCGATTCCGGTCCGGACCGGATGGCCGCCAACCTGGAAAGCCTCAGGAGCGTGAACGCCAGCCTCGCCGCTTACGGGAAGACCCTCGGCGACGTCCCCTGCGTCATTCAGTGCAACAAGCGGGACTTGCCCCGGGCGGCCGACCTGGAGGGGATGGGGCGGGCACTGAACCAGGGGGGAGTTCCCCTGCTCCCGGCCGTAGCCAGCAGGGGAGAGGGGGTCCTGGAAAGCATCTTCGCCCTGGTGAAGATGGTGCTGAAAAACATCCGCGCCGCCGGCCTCGAACTGGATGGGCAGCCGGAGCAGCTCCAGCGGATGACGGAGCCCGTCACGCCTGAGTCCCCCGAGGCACAACCGAGCGCAGAACCGGCCGGCGCCGTGGCCGGGGCGGAACCGGCGGAGCTGGCGCCCCCCGCCGCTGAGGAGCCTTCGGAAACCGCCGCTGCGGAGCCGCTGGTCGAGGTCGCCGGAGGGCCGGAGCTGCTCGCGGGCGGGGGGGTGAGACTCCCCCTTTCCATCAGATATGGGGGGAAGGTGAAGAGGATGACGCTCGATATCTCCCTGACCCCGGACCTTGAATAAGGAGTTGGTGAGGCTTCATGGTTTTTGACCTGGAAATGGTGCTGAAGCTGCTGCTCGCGTCCCTTCTGGGGGCCATCATCGGCCTGGAGCGGGAGGTTCACGGCCGGCCGGCCGGTTTCCGGACCCACCTCCTGGTCTCCCTCGGCTCCTGCCTGTTCGTGATCGTCTCGATCGATTTCTACCGGATCTACGGCAATTTCAGCGGCACGGTGCCGGTGGGGGTCGATCCCGGCAGGGTCGCCGCCCAGGTGGTGACCGGCATCGGCTTTCTCGGCGCCGGGGCGATCATCAGGGAGAGGGCCTCCATCCGCGGTCTCACCACTGCCGCCTGCCTATGGGTGGCGGCGGCCATCGGCCTCGCCTGCGGCGCCGGCAGGTATGCCTCGGCCGTAGTGGTGACCTTCCTCGCCTTCGTCAGCCTCCTGCTCCTGAAGAAGGTGG
>JAMPXD010000048.1 GCA_023701365.1 Geobacteraceae bacterium | reverse complement strand
GACGTCACCATCCCGTCCCAGCGCGGTAAAGGCATCGAGCAGTTCGTCGAGTACCGAGCTGTTGAGGCTGTTCAGCGCCTTGGGTCGGTTGATCGTCAGGGTGGCGACGCCGGCACTTTTTTCGATGAGCAAGTTCGTGTATTCCATATACAAATCCTTCCGTAGGGGCGAGCCTTGTGATCGCCCATGCAGCGGGCGAATACAAGATTCGCCCTTACAGTGTACGACATCAATAGGTATAGAACCCTCTCCCCGTCTTCTTGCCGAGGAACCCGGCCTCGACCATCTTGACCAGCAGCGGACAGGGACGATACTTGCTGTCCTTGAACCCCTCATAGAGGACGTTCATGATCGCCAGACAGGTGTCGAGACCGATGAAATCGGCGAGGGTGAGCGGCCCCATCGGCTGGTTGGTGCCGAGCTTCATCCCCTTGTCGATGTCCTCGACGGTGGCGATCCCCTCGAAAAGCGCGTAGGCCGCCTCGTTGATCATCGGGATCAGAATCCGGTTGACGATGAAGCCGGGATAGTCGGCGGAAACCGCCATCTCCTTGCCGAGCTTCGCCACCAGTGCGGCGACGGCGGCGAAGGTCTCATCGCTGGTGGCCAGGCCGCGGATCACCTCCACCAGTTGCATGACCGGCACCGGATTCATGAAGTGCATGCCGATCACCCTGTCCTGCCGGCCGGTAACCGCCGCGATCCGGGTGATGGGAATGGAGGAGGTGTTGGAGGCGAGGATCGCCTCTTTTTTCACGATCCCGTCGAGCCTCCTGAAGATATCGAGCTTGAGCGCCTCCTTCTCGGTGACCGCCTCGATGGCCAGGTCACAGCCGGCGAGATCCTCCATGGCCATGGTGGTGCGAATCCTCGCCATAATGCCCGGGATGGCCCTGCTATCCAGGAGCTCCTTCTTGGCCTGACGCTCCAGGTTCTTCGCTATCCCCGCAACCGCCTTTTCCAGCTGCTCTGCGGCGATGTCGAAAAGGACCACTTCCATTTCCTGCTGGGCCAGGACATGGGCGATGCCGCTTCCCATCTGTCCGGCGCCGAGAACCCCGACTCGGTTGATCATGATCTCCTCCTGGGATGAAAGTTCTTTACCATATGCCCCATAGGACCCATAAGACCCATAGGTCTCATAGGTCGCATAGCCTTCCTAAACCCTCTCGAAGATCACCGCCACGGATTCCCCCCCGCCGATGCAGAGCGTGGCGAGCCCATAACGAAGCCGGCGTTTGTGCAGCTCCCGCACCAGGGTGGCGATCAGGCGGCCGCCGCTCGCCCCCAGGGGATGGCCGATGGCGACGGCGCCGCCATTGACGTTGACCTTCGCCGGATCGAGCCCCAGCGTCCTGATGGCAATCAGCGGCACCGTGGCGAACGCCTCGTTCAACTCGAACAGGTCGATGTCGCCGCTCTTCAGGCCGGCCCTGGCGCAGACCTTCTCGATCGCCCCCACCGGGGCCTCGGTGAACTGGTCGGGGTGCATGCTGTTGGAGGCATAGGCCAGCAGGCGGGCCTTCGGCTTGAGGCCGTGGCGCTCGACCGCACCGGCGCCGGCGAGCAGGGTCAGTGCCGCACCGTCGTTGATGGTTGAGGCGTTGCCGGCGGTGATGGTGCCGTCCTTTTGAAAGGCGGCCCTGAGCCCGGCGATCTTGTCGAAATCGACCTTGAAAGGCTCCTCGTCCTCTCCGACCGTTTCGTCACCCTTTCGCCCCTTTTTCACGACGGCAACGATCTCATCGTTGAAAATGCCCTCTCTGACAGCCGCCTGGGCCTTGCGGTAGGAGCCGATGGCGAACGCGTCCTGCTCCTCCCGGGTCAGCCCGTGCTTCGCGGCGATCGCCTCCGCTATCAGACCCATGTGCTTGCCGCTGTAAGGGTCCTGCAGGCCGTCATGAACCATCAGGTCGAGCAGCTCGCCGTTGCCCATCCGGTAACCGTAGCGCCCCTTCTTGAGGAGATAGGGGGCCTGGGACATGTTCTCCATGCCGCCGGCGATCACCACCTCGGCATCGCCGAGGCGAATCGAGCCGGCGCCGAGCATCACGGCCTTGAGGCCGCTGCCGCAGACCTTGTTGATGGTCATGGCCGGGATGGCGTCGGGCAGACCGGCGTAGCGCATTGCCTGACGTGCCGGCGCCTGCCCCGTTCCGCCGGCGAGGACCTGGCCGACGATCACCTCGTCGATCGCCGCGGCGGCGAGACCGGTGCGCTCCAGAAGACCCTTGATCACCGCCGCGGCCAGCTGCGGCGCTTCCACCTCGGAAAGCGCACCGCCGAATGACCCCTGGGGGGTGCGCAATGATTCGACTACGAAGACATCTGTCATGGCGATCCTCTCCTTGCCGCTGTTATCCTGTTACATATCTAGGTAAAGAGGTACCACAATACCAATTTACTGTCAAGACAAATTTCGCGCCACTGCCGGTTATGGCTCATGCCGGCGCCGGAGCTCCCAGCGCCCGGCCCAGATAGCTGGCGGGATTGCCGGAAAACAGCCGGGCCTCGATCTCCTCGGGCAGTTTCAGCTCCCGCACCATCCGGATGTAGTCGAGCGCGGCCTCGGGCGCGTAGAGCAGCGTGTCGGTGCCAAAACAGACCCGGTCCGGATAGTGGAGGATGAAGTCGCGATAGCTGTCCGGGGTTCTTCGGATATGGGGGAGCATGCCGGCGAGATCGGTGTAGACGTTGGGGTAGCGGTCGAGGAAGTTGCGGAACGCGCTCCGGCCGATGCCGAAGTGGGGGAAGTTGACCCGCACCCGGGGGAAGTCGTCGAGCATGGCTCTCATCACGTCGCCGTAACGCCGGGCGTCCATGTGGTACAAGAGCGGCAGGTCATGGGCCTCGGCAAATGCGAAGATCTCCCACTCCCGGCGCTGATACTGCTCCAGGGTGATCCCGAAGGTATCGGGGACGTTGCCGACACCGATGTCGTTTTCGTTGTCGGCAAGGTAGATCCCCTTGAGGCCGCGAAAACCCCGGCCGATGTATCCCAGCAGCAGGGTCGCCACATCCCCCCACATGTGGCGGGTATCGACAAAGGGGAGGATGACCGGGCCGGTCAACCGGGCCAGCTCAAGGAGGTCATCCGCCTCATGGAGGAGCGGATCACCCCGGTTCTCGACAGCGCGGGGGGTCAGGTTCCAGATGGTCTCGGAATCGAGGTGGGTGTTCACCATCCCGAGAACAGCCATGTGCCGCAGCCCCTCCCCGCGCAGCTTGTCAAGCCCGCATGAGACGGCTGGCGCAGCCCGGCGCGAGGTGAAACAATGGGCATGGACGTCAATGATATCCCGGGTCATCGCCTGCTCCCTGGTTCCGGTCTTGCGCTAATTGCCATGGTAGCGGGGGTCCCTCTTGTCCAGAAAGGCGCTGACCGCCTCCAGGTGATCCGCCGTATGATGGGCCATGGCCTGGAAGCAGGCGCAGAGATCGAGGAAATCGGGCAATTCAGTGCGCTGGGCCAGCTTCATCATCCGCTTGGTGAGACGCAGCGCCTGGGGCGGCTTTGCGGCCATCTGCCCGGCCAGCTCCCGTGCCCGCGGCAGCAGGGCCTCCGGCTCCACCACCTCCAGAAAAAGGCCCAGTTGCAGCGCCTCCTCCGCCTTGACCACCCTTCCGGTGAGGGTCAATTCCGCGGCCCGCTGGTAGCCGATCAGGCGCTGCATGAACCAGGCGCCGCCATCTCCGGGGGTAATGCCGAGGTTGATGAAGGTCTCTCCCACCATGGCCCGAGTCGAGGCGATGCGCAGATCGCACATGCAGGCCAGGTCGAAACCGGCGCCGATGGCCGGGCCGTTTACGGCGGCAATCACCGGGATCTCCGCCTTGTGCATGGCCAGCGGGATCTGCTGAATGCCGCGCCGATACTGGTCCTGGATCTCAATCGTCGATCCGCCGAAACTCCCGCTCTGTCCCCGCATCTCCTTGACGTTGCCGCCGGCGGAAAAGGCCGCGCCAGCACCGGTGATGATAAGGACGGAAACGCCAGCCGCACCGTTGGCCCAGCTGACCGTCCGCACGATATCGTCGATCAGGGCCGTCCCGGTCAGGGCATTGCGGACGTCGTTGCGCTGAAAGGTCAGAACGGCAACCCGTCCCTCCAGCTCCAGCGACGAATCTGTCAGCTCAGGCACCCCCGAACTATTCTGTGCACCACTGTCCATAAATCCTCCCATACTGCCATCGTTGCCACTCATGATATCACACCCCTTGATTGTCTGTCAGCTATTACCAGGGCGTCTCACGACAGCTTCGATCAGGGAAATCCTCTCCTGTTCCAGATTAAGGACCTGGTTGTGCGCCATCAGCCGGAAATCGGGTCCCAGCAGCAGCTGCAGCCCGAGAGCCGGGGGACCTGCCGTGTGAATCTTTTCCTGCATGTGACGAAACCATGACCGTCCCGCCTCCGTCACGTCCCGCCAGATGAGGATCTCAAAGCCGGCCCCGGCAAGTACGTCCAGCAGCTGCCGGGAGGTCAGCAGAAAACTGATTGCGGGCTCGCGGGCCCAGGGAACCGGAAAGTGCACGGCGCCGCCCGGTCCGGCCAGGATGTCATAGATGGCAAGCCGCCCACCCGGCCGCAGGACCCGCCATATTTCCCGGTAGAGCCCGGCCTTGTCCGGGATGTTCATCGCCGCGTGCTGCGTCCAGACCAGGTCGAGCGAGGCATCAGGAAAAGGGAGGTCGGTGGCGTCGCCATGCCGGAAGGAAACCAGGGAGTCCAGGCCGAGCCGCCGGGTGAGAGTGGTGGCGACCCGGCAATACTCCGCACTCAGGTCGAGGCCGATGACGCGGCAACCGAACTCCCGGGCGAGATAGCGGGCGGCACCACCGAGACCACTCCCCAGATCCAGGACCTGCATCTCCCTGTCGGGGCTGATATCCCGGGCGAGTGCCTCGGTCGCCTTGCGGCCGCGCACATGAAATTCGTCAATCGCGGCGAGGTCTTCGGCCTTGAGACGGTCGGGGTCCTTTCCGGCTGCGGCCAGGGCGGCCAGGATCGTGGCTTCCAGGTCCCGGTGGGCGTAATGGGCGGCTACTCTGTGGGAATCCGTGTCGGTTGCATGCATGGCCTGAAGCTCCCCCTGACCGGTCTTCTTCCCGTCGCCGGTCTTGCACTACTCAGGGGCATTGCTCCCCTGTGACAGGCCGCAATTCTGGGCATCCACCACGGCGATGGCGGCCATGTTGACGATGTCCATGACGTCGTCGCCGTGTTGCAGGATATGGACCGGCTTGTTCATCCCCATCAGGATCGGGCCGATGGCATCCGCCCCTCCCAGCTGGCGCAGAAGCTTGTAGCAGATGTTGCCGGAAGTGAGGTCGGGAAAGATCAGGATGTTGGCCGCCTCCTTGAGGTCGGTGAACGGAAAACTCTTCTGCAGTATCTCCTTGACCACCGCGATATCCGCCTGCATCTCCCCGTCGATGGCCAGTCCCGGCTCCTTCTCCCTGACGATTTCCACCGCACTGCGCACCCTGTCGGCCTGGGGATGGCGCACGGAGCCGAAGTTGGACATGGAGAGCATCGCCACGCTCGGCTCGATCTCCAGTATCCGGGCTTTTTCCGCGGCCAGGATCGCTGTCTCGGCGAGTTCCAGGGCATTGGGCTCGATGCAGACCGTGGTGTCGGCCAGAAAATAGATCCCCTTCTTGAAGACCATCATGTAGAGGCCGTGGACGCTGGAAAGCCCCTCCTGCTTGCCGATCACCTGCAGGGCCGGCCGGATCGTCTCGGCGTAGTGGGCGTCGATGCCTGCGAGCAGGGCGTCGGCATCCCCCTGGCGCACCATCATGCAGCCGAAATGGGTGCGGGACTTGCGGGTTATCAGGCGCCGGGACTCGGAGAGGGTGAGACCCTTGCGCTGCCTGAAGCGAAACAGCTCCTTCGCATACCCCTCGGATTGCTCGGCCCTGGCCGGGTCGATGATCATCACACCGTTCAGGTCGATGCCAAGCTCCAGCAGCGAGGCGCGGATGCTCGCCTCGTTACCCAAGAGGATCGGCCGCGCGATCCCCTCTTCGACCAGGACCTGGGCGGCACGGAGGACCTTCTCGTTCTCACCCTCGGGGAAGACGATGCTCTTCGGGTCGCTCTTCGCCTTGTTGATGATCATCCGCAGGGTTTCTTTCGATTTCCCCTGCAGTGATTCCAGGTGCTCCACGTACTTGTCCATGTCGGCTATCGGCAGCCTTGCCACCCCCGAGTCCATCGCCGCCCTGGCGATGGCCGGAGCGACCCGCAGCAGTGCCCGGGGGTCAAACGGCTTCGGGATGATGTAATCGGGGCCGAAGCTGAACTTGACGTTGCCGTAGGCGCGACAGACCGAGTCGGGACACTCCTCGCGGGCCAGCTCCGCCAGGGCGAAGACCGCCGCCTTCTTCATCTCCTCGTTGATGGTGGTGGCCCGGACATCGAGCGCGCCCCGGAAGATGAACGGGAAGCCGAGCACGTTGTTGACCTGGTTCGGGTAGTCGGAGCGGCCGGTGGCGATCAGCACATCGCCGCGCACCGCATGCGCCTCCTCCGGGGTGATCTCCGGGTCGGGGTTCGCCATGGCGAAGATGATCGGGTTAGCCGCCATGGCGCGGACCATCTCGGCGGTGATGGCCCCCCTGGAGGAGAGCCCGAAGATGACGTCGCAACCAGCCGCCGCCTCCGCCAGGGTGCGCAGCGGCGTATCCACTGCGAAGCGCTCCTTGTACTTGTTCATCCCCTCGCCGCGGCCCCGATAGATGACCCCCTTGGTGTCGCACATGATCAGGTTTTCCCGCCTGAGACCGAGGGAGATGACCAGATTGGCACAGGCGATTGCCGCGGCGCCGGCGCCATTAACGACCAGCCGGATCTCCTCCATCTTCTTCCCCACCAGCATCAGGGCATTGATCAGGCCGGCCGCCGAGATGATGGCGGTGCCGTGCTGGTCATCGTGGAAGACCGGGATGTTCATGGTCTTTTTCAGCTCTTCCTCGATGTAGAAGCACTCGGGGGCCTTGATGTCCTCCAGGTTGATGCCGCCGAAGGTCGGTTCCAGGAGCTGGACGGCGCGGATGATCTCATCGGGGTCCTCGCTGTTCAACTCGATGTCGAATACGTCGACGTCGGCGAAGCGCTTGAACAGGACCCCCTTCCCCTCCATGACCGGCTTTCCGGCCAGGGCGCCGATGTTGCCGAGGCCGAGGACCGCGGTGCCGTTGGAGACGACGGCCACCAGGTTCCCCTTGGCGGTATACTGGTAGGCGTCTTCGGGGGTCTGCTCGATTGCCAGGCAGGGTTCGGCAACCCCCGGGGAATAGGCCAGGGAGAGGTCCTGCGCGGTCTGGCAGGGCTTGGTCGCAATGACCTCGATCTTCCCCTTGCGGCCGGTCGAGTGGTATTCCAGTGCAGCGGCTTTCTTGTTCATCTCTATGATTCCTCCGCCATTTACGGCTGCTTATACCAATTCGCATTCAATTTGTGACCTGATTAGCGCTGATCTTCCGCTAGAAATATCTCCCTCCCCTTCAAGGGGAGGGTTGGGGTGGGGATGGGTTAAATCCGGGGCCGAAACAACCCCATCCCCCTCCTGACCTCCCCCTTGAAGGGGGAGGAACTTGAACAGCGGAAGATTGGCGCTAGTTAGGATCTGAGATGTAGGAGCGTCGTTTCGGCGCGATAATCGCGGCCATAGGCCGCTCCAACGTTACCTTTGATCACAACTCAGTCCAGGGTCAGCAGAACCTGGCCGATATCGACGGCGGTTCCTTCCTGGATCAGGATCTGGCTGACGGTTCCGTCCCTTTCGGCGAGGATCTCGTTCTCCATCTTCATCGCCTCCAGGATCAGGAGCAGATCCCCTTCCTGAACCTGTTGCCCCGGCTTCACCTCGATCTTCCAGACATTGCCGGCAAGGGGCGCGGTAACCCCGTTCTTCGGGGGGGCGGCAGCGCTGGCGGCAGCAGGAGAGCCGGCGGCTGCGGCCGGCGAGACCGCGTCACTGATCAGGGTGACGAGCGGCTGGCCGATATCGACGGCATTCCCCTCCTGGATATGGATAGTGCCGACGATGCCGTCCCGGTCGGCAAAGATCTCGTTCTCCATCTTCATCGCTTCGAGGATCAGGAGCAAGTCACCTTCCCTGACCTCCTGTCCCGGATCCACCTCGATCTTCCAGACATTGCCGGCAAGGGGGGAGACGATGTCATTGCCGGCAGCTGCGGCAGCGGCCGGTGCGGTTGCTGCCGCCCCTGCGGCGGCATTGGCGGCAGCTGCTGCGGCGGCCGCCGCAGCTCCGGTCGCCTTGGCAACCTGCACCACGAACGTCTGGCCACCGCCGGTGACGGTGAAGACCTCTCCCCCCGCAACTGCCGGTGCAGCTGCTGCGGCGGCCTTGGCAGCCGGAGCGGCATCCTGGGCGGTGGGAACAGGCTCGAACATGTCCGGGTTGTCCCGATGTTCGAGGAACTTGAGCCCGACCTGCTGGAACAGTGCGTAGGTGAGCACGTCCTCTACCTCGTGGTCGCCGAACTTGAGATTTTTCTCGGTCGCCAGACCGCGCAGTTCGGCGGTGAGCTTGTCCATCTCGTGGTCGAGCAGGTCTGCCGGGCGGCAGGTGATCGGCTCGGCCCCGGCCAGGACCTTCTGCTGCAGCTCCTTGTTCACCGGTGCCGAGGTTGCGCCGTATTCCCCCTTGAGGACGGCGGCGGTCTCCTTGGTCATGGACTTGTAGCGCTCGCCGGTCAGGACGTTAATGACCGCCTGGGTCCCAACGATCTGCGAGGTCGGGGTGACCAGCGGGATCATGCCGAGGTCCTCGCGTACCTTCGGGATTTCGGCCAGCACTTGGTCCATCTTGTGCCCGGCACCCTGCTCCTTCAGCTGGCTCTCCATGTTGGTCAACATGCCGCCTGGAACCTGCGCCATGATAATCCGGGCATCGATACCCTTCAGGGAACCTTCAAACTTTGCATATTTCTTGCGCACTACCGTAAAATAATCGGCGATCTCCTGCAGCAGCACCATATCGAGTCCGGTCGCCTGATCTGTCTCTGCCATGATGGCCACCATAGCCTCGGTAGCCGAGTGGCCGTAGGTCATACTCATGGAGGAGATGGAGGTATCGACATTTTCAACGCCGGCTTCAATGGCCTTGACATAAGTGGCAGTGGACATGCCTGTGGTAGCGTGACACTGCATGTGGATCGGGATACTGACCGACTTCTTCAGCTTCTTGACCAGCTCATAGGCAGTGTAGGGAGAAAGCAGGCCGGCCATATCCTTGATACAGAGGGAATGGGAACCCATATCTTCGATCCGCTTGGCCAAATCGACCCATTTGGGTATTGTATCAACCGGGCTGACCGTATAGGACATGGTCCCCTGGGCGTGCTTTCCCTGCTTGATGACTGCTCTTATGGCCGTATCAAGGTTGCGCGGGTCGTTCATGGCGTCGAACACCCGGAAGACGTCGATGCCGTTGAACGCCGCCCGCTCGACAAATTTTTCCACCACGTCGTCGGCGTAGTGGCGGTAGCCGAGGATGTTCTGGCCCCGGAACAGCATCTGCTGCGGCGTTCTCGGCATGGCCTGCTTCAGTTCCCGGAGACGCTCCCAGGGGTCCTCACCGAGAAAACGGATACAGGAGTCGAAAGTGGCCCCGCCCCACATCTCTATGGACCAGTAGCCGACCCGGTCCAGCTTGTCCGCGATGGGGAGCATGTCGTCCAGGCGCAGACGGGTGGCGAAGAGGGACTGATGGGCGTCCCGCAGCACTACCTCGGTTATCCCCAACGGTTTTTTTACTTTGCTCATCTGCAGCTCCTTTCCCTGTATCTTTAAAATAATGACCTGATTCGCATCTTCCGCCATTCAAGTTCCTCCCCCTTCAAGGGGGAGGTCAGGAGGGGGATGGGGTCGTTTGGGGGTCAGCGGTAAAAGGCCCCGGGCGATACCGTCCGGGGCCTTGCTGGTGGTGAAGCTCTTACCCCCTGATGATCCGTGGCAGGAGCATCTGATGAACCGGGGTGATCGATCTGGGGTTCTGGTAGTTGGCCCCGGTGAAGGCCTGGATGTAGCGGCGCAGGTCGGGCAGCGAGACGATTTCATCGACGAAACCGGTCTTGGCGCAGTAGGCCGGCCGCGACTTGTCCTGGTAGTCCTGGATCATCTGATTCATCTTGTCCAGGACCGGTGTGAGGTCGTTGCCGGCCTCATCCTCCTTGACCAGGCGCCGGGCATAGGAGGCGGCGGCGGCGGTCTCGCCGTGCATGACGTAGATCTCGGTCAGCGGGGTGCCGAGGGTGAAGGCGTTGTTGTTGTTGGCCTGGGGGCCGCACATGATGTAGTGGGCCGCGGCGGTACCCTTCCGCAGCACTACGCACATCATCGAGAGCTCGGTCTGCTCGATGGAGTAGACCAGGGACTGGCCAAGGGCGAGCAGTTCGGCTTCCTCGGCGAGGTCGCCGACGTCGATGCCGGTGGTGTCCTGGAGCCAGACGATCGGCAGGTTGTCGCGGCCGCAGAGGGTGACGAACTCCCCCTGCTTGATCAGTCCCTGACGGTAATGCTTGCCGCCGACTGCCGGATAGGCGCCATTGGCATATTCCGGATAACCGGGGAAGACCCCCTGGCGGTTGCCGATGAAGGCGACCGGGAAGCCGTCGATCTTGGCGATGCCGGCGAAGACCTCGCGGCCGTAGTCGGGACGGTATTCCATGAACTCGCTGTTGTCGGTGAGGCGCGCCAGGATCTGGACGGCGTCGTAGGGGCGCTTCTGGTTCGCCGGGAGGATCATGTTGAGGTCCTCGGCCGGGAACCTGGGGGGGGCGGGGGCGGCGACCCGGAACATGGTCGGCTCGTAGGCCGGCATCATCCGCATGTAATCCTTGATGCCGTCAAGCACCCCCTGCTCGGTATCGTGGACCTCGCGGAAGTAGGCGGTCTGGTCGAAGTGGGTCTCCACCCGGCCCGGGTCCTTGGCCTTGAAGTTCCTGGTGCCCTCGATCAGCGCCCGGGCAGCCTCGGCATCGATATGCCCCTTGGGGTTCATGCCGCCGACGATGCCGGCGCCGCCGACGGCGATGTTCGCCCCCTCGTGGGCCAGCAGGATGGTGGGGCTGATCCCCTGGTAACCGCCGCCGGCCGGGTTGGTGCCGTAGATGCCGTTGAGGATCGGTATGCCCAGATGGTTGAGGTCGGCGTGGCGGTAGAAGGGTGCCCCGCTGGAGCGGCGGCCGGCGTAGACGGTCTCCTGCTCCATCAGCTTGACGCCGCTGCAGTTGGTGAGCCAGACCAGGGGGACGTTGAGGCGCTTGGCCATGTCGGTGACCATCAGGATGTTCTCGGCCTGGCCGGCGATCCAGGCGCCGGCCATGACCTTGTTGTCAAAGCCGATGATGACCGCCCATTTCCCCTCGATCTTGCCGATGCCGTTGACCACCCCGGTGCACCCCTCCTCGTTGTCCCGCGGGTTGTAGAGGGAGTGCAGCGGGCACCAGCTCCCCTTGTCGACCAGGTAGTCGAGGCGGTCGTAGATGGTCATCCCCCCCCGCTCATGGATCTTTTTGGCGGGGATGCCGGCGTTCTTTACCCTGTCGGCTTCCCGGGCGAGGATCTCCTCCTGTTCCCGGACGAGATCGACGTTTTCCCTGGAGCGCCTGATTTCTCCCTCGCTCAGTTCCTTGCCGATAGCAGGCATCTTTTCAAAGTACGGGCGCAACGGCGTTTGCTTACGTGACATGGCAACTCCCTCTTCGCTATTGTTTTTGATGGATTTATCCCAAAATGACGGTGCCCCCGCACCCCTATAGGAAGGCTGCGGGGGCACCGGTACAGTGAACATCGGGGAAATCAGCCGATGCTGATCAGGATGTCCCCTTCGTTGATCGGATCCCCTTCCTTGATCATGATCGCGGAAACGGTGCCGCTCTCTTCCGAGTAAACGGGGGTCTCCATCTTCAGTGCCTCAAGGATGATCAACTCATCGTCCATTTCGACCTTGTCGCCGACGGCAACCATGATTTTCCAGACTTTCCCGGCGATGGGTGATGTCAGTTCCGCCATTTGCTTCCTCCCCTGTTAATGAATTTTTTTATTCAGTTGCTTATTTCTGTAGTTCATTTCAGGTGCAATAGGGCTGCATAACCCCTCCCGGCCTCCCCTTAACTTAAGGGGAGGAGGATTATATTCCCCCTCTTAAGCTAAGAGGGGGTTAGGGGGAGTTATGGCAGAGTCACTGCCGAATAGTTACGAATTATTGAGCACGTTCCCTGAACGTTATCCCAGGTTTTTCAGAAAGATGGCCGCAGCCGCCACGGTGCCGATCACGCCGGCCACGTTGGGGCCCATGGCGTGCATCAGCAGGTAGTTGCGGCGGTTCGCCTCCGAGCCGACCTTGTGCACGCAGCGCGCCGCCATCGGCACGGCCGAGACACCGGCGGCGCCGATGAGCGGGTTGATCTTGTTCTTGAGGAACAGGTTCATGAACTTGGCCATCAGCAGCCCCGTGGCGGTGCTGACGGTAAAGGCGAAAAGCCCGAGGAAGAAGACGAACAGGACCTTGGGGTTCAGAAAGACCGTGGCGGTCATGGTGGCGCCGACGGAAAGCCCCTGGAAGATGGTGACGATGTTCATCAGTTCGTTGGAGGAAGCGTTGGTCAGCCGTTCGACGACACCCGACTCCCTGAAGAGGTTCCCCAGCATCAGCATGGCGATCAGGGGGGCCGATGGCGGGGCGAGCAGCATGACGATCATGGCGGTGAGGACCGGGAAGATGATCTTCTGCAGCCTGCTTACCGGCCGCATCTTGCCCATGTCTATCTTGCGCTCCTGTTCGCTGGTCAGGAGCCTCATGATCGGCGGCTGGATGATGGGCACCAGGGCCATGTAGGCGTAAGCCGAGACCGCCGTGGCGCCGAGCATGTGCGGGGCCAGCTTGGAGCCGAGGTAAATGGTGGTCGGCCCGTCGGCCCCGCCGATGATGCCGATGGAGGCGGCCTCCTTGAGATCGAAGCCGAACAGGAGGGCGGCGAAGAAGGTGACGTAGAGACCGACCTGGGCGCCGGCGCCCAAGAGGAGCGTCTTCGGGTTGGCGATGAGGGGGCCGAAGTCGATCATCGCCCCGAGGCCGAGAAAGATCAGCGGCGGGATGATGTCCATCTCGATCCCGTAGTGGTAGAAAAACCAGATGAGGCCGTGCTCCGGCTCCATGAGAAAGGTAAGCGGCAGGTTGACCACCAGTATCCCGAAGGAGATCGGCAGCAGCAGCAGGGGCTCATACTGCTTCTTGATGGCCAGATAGAGAAGGACGAAGGCAATCAGCCACATGAAAATGTTGCCGGCGGTCAGGTTGACCACTCCGCTTGAATAGACGAGTTCCTTGAATATATTGAGCATGTTGATTCCCTTCCCCTTTCACCGCTACTGGGCCTGCTCCGGCGCGGGCCTCTTGTTCCAAGCTTCGATATAATCAACGACCTTCAGGCCGATCTGGGTCAGGACCATCAGAAGGCCCATGATCAGATAGACACCGATGATGCCGCTGCCGAATACTTCCATGGCCTTGGACCAGTCAATCATGATAATCACCCCTTTCCCTAGCGGTTGGTCACATCACCGAGGGCGATGCCGGCGATGATGGTCTTCTGGATGTTGCTGGTCCCCTCGACCGTACGCAGCGACATGGAATCACGCAGGAAGCGCTCTGCCGGGTACTCGGTGGAGAAGCCGTAGCTGCCGAAGATCTTCATGGTTTCGCTGGCGGCATGGACGGCAGCCTCGGAGGCAAACAGCTTGGCCATGGAGGTCTGGTACTGGTTGGGCAGCCCCTGATCCTTGAGCCAGGCCGCCTGGTAGACGAGCAACCGGGCCGCCTCATGCTCGGCAACCATCTCGGCGATCTGGGCCTGGATCATCTGATAGGAGCCGATCTTCTTGCCGAACTGGGTCCGCTCGTTGGCGTAGCCGATGGCCGCCTCGATGGCGCCGCCGCCGATGCCGAGCGCGCCGGCGGCGCAGCTGATGCGGGTATTGTTCAACTGGTACATGCAGATCTGGAACCCCTGCCCCACCTCGCCCAGGACCGAGTCCTTGGGAATCTTCGCCTGGCTGAAGGAGATCTCGCCGGTCGGGGCGCAGTGCAGGCCGAGCTTGGTCTCGATCGGGGCGGTGACGATCCCCTCGTTCCCCTTCAGGTTGACGATGAAGCAGGTCATCCCCTGGTATTTCTTGCTCCTGTCCGTCATGGCGTACACCAGACCCCAGTCGCCCAGATGGGCGTTGGAGATCCACATCTTCTGACCGTTCAGCTCCCAGTGATCGCCCCGGTCGATGGCGCTGGTCCCCATGCTGATCACATCGGAGCCGGAGTTGGGCTCGGTGATGGCGAAGAAGCCGAAGGATTCGGCGCTGACCCAGTCGGGAATAAAGCGCTCCTTCTGCTCCCGGGTGCCGAACTTGTTGACCGTTATGGCGGGGCCGATATTCTGCATGTTGAGCGGCAGGCGCGAGGAGCCGCTGACCGTAGCGAGCTGTTCGGCAATGATGACCGATTCCAGGAACCCGCAGCCGTTGCCGCCGTACTCCTCGGGGAGGGCGCAGCCGAAGAAGCCGAGGTCGGCCATCTTCTTGACCAGCTCCGGCCGGAACCTGTGGTTCGCCTCGTCTTCCTTGAGAGTGGGGACGATTTCCTTCTGGGCGAAATCCTTGGCCATCTCCTGCATCATCTTCTGTTCATCTGTCAGTCCGAACTGCATAGCGACCTCCTCCTGGGACCTGGGTTGCAGATTTGTGAAGTATTTCCGGCAAACCGCTCCGGCCATTCCCGTCGATTACGGGAAATCCCCGCGGCAGGGTGACCGGCCGAGCCAATGTCCGATTATGTTATAATTTAGTACCACAATACCATTTTATTGTCAACAGAAATGTTGCCGGCCTTTCCGGCTTGCCTTTCCTCGCTGTTCTACCTCTTCGGATCAGACCTCTTGCCAGCGCCGCCATATTTTGGTAATATGGTACTTATTTACGTGTTTTACGTCAAGAAAATAAACTTGAAAAGGAGCTAGCCATGTTCGAGGAACAGAGTTTCGGCCCGGTAAGGATCATCCCCGGTCCCGGCAAGGGACGTTACCCCTACTGTCACTCGGTCTACATTGAGGAGGCCGGTGTCCTGATTGATCCAGGCTCTGACCGGCAGCGATTGCAGGAGCTGAAGGCGCGGGGTGCCGTGCGCAAGATCTGGCTGACCCACTGGCATGAAGATCACCATACGCACCTCGATCTTTTCCCCGAGGTGCCGCTCTGGATCGGCGAGCACGATGCGCCGCCGTTGCGCAGCCTGGATCTGATGCTCGACTGGTACGGCATCTCCAGTCCGCCCATTCGCGACTTTTTCAGCGCCTCCCTGCTGGAGCAGTCCCATTTCCGCCCCCGCTGCGCCGACCGGCTGCTCAAGGACGGCGAAGTGATCGACCTAGGCTGCGTGACGGTGGAAGTCATCCATGCCCCCGGCCATACCCCCGGGCATCTGGCCTATTATTTCAGGGAGCCGCAGGTGCTGCTGCTGGGAGACGTGGACCTGACACCCTTTGGCCCCTGGTACGGCGACCGCGATTCGAGCATCGAGCAGCTCATGGCTACGGTGGAAAAACTCAGGAAGATCCCCGCGAAGGTCTGGCTGACCAGCCACGAACAGGGGGTCTTTGCGGATAATCCCGGCAGTCTCTGGGATACCTACCTGCAGGTGATCCAGAGACGCGAGGACAAGCTTCTTGAGCTCTTGAGAAGCGGTCCGACGCTGGAGGAGATCGTAAATGCCTGGATCGTCTACGGCAGAGAGCGGGAGCCGAAGGAGTTCTTCGAATTCGGCGAACGGGCAAACATCCAGAAGCACCTGGACCGCATGGTGAAGGAAGGGACAGTTGCCTTCGATGCGGGTGTATTTTCCCTTCGCGGGTCCTGAAAGAGAGCCGATAGAGCGGGAGCAGGCGGTGACGGATGAACTTATGAAGCGGCGGGACACGATGCAGTGCCCCGCCGCACGTGGTGCGTCTTGGCATTTACAAGGCCTCGGCAATTTTCCGGGCAACCGCGCCGGCATGGAGCTGTATCTGCTCGGGCGGCATTTCCTCGATGCCGAACAGCTTCCGGTCGAATTCGTAGAGCCGGTCGGCAATGATGACTTCCGGGGCGAGCCCCTCGATCACGCCGTTCATCATCCGTGACGCGCAGTTGACCTGGCACCCCTCCAGGGCTATCAGCCGCGCCGCATGGCGCACCAGGTTGCGCTGGCCGGTGTCCTTGGTGAACGCCCCGCCCAGGCAAATCCTGACTGTCTTCTCCGGGGCGAGGGAATGACACAGGATGTTGGCCGCCTGGCGGGCCACCTCGCCCCGCAGGCACGCTCCCTCGCAACAGATCACCGCCACCGGCTTGGCCTGCTGGCGCTCCGCATACTCCTCGCAGAGATGGCAGCCGTTCTTCGCCTTCTCAATCCGCGCAATTTCATAGCCGCCCCCTCCCCCGTTTCCTGTTCCGCAACAACCGCTGTTACTCATAACGTTTTCCTCCGTCCGTGGAATTTACTGCTTCTGCCACTATAGACGGGAAACAGGCGGAAAAGGATACGCCTCGCTCGAATTTATTCCTCCCCTTTCCGGTCACACATGAGTTCATTGCGTTCGTCATGGTAGAGACTGCACTGGCATTCCATCGCCTTGCGCAGGGTGGCGCGGGCGCGGTGGAGCCTGATCTTGACGGTGTCGAGACTCAGGCCGAGGATTTCGGCGATTTCCTGGTTGGTAAACTCCTCGAAATCGCTGAGGAGGAGGACGGTGCGGTAGTTTTCCGGCAGCTTGTCGACGATGCCGCGGATGCAGGCGTTCATCTCCCGGCGGATATACTCCCGGTCGGCTCCCGGAACATCGGGATCAAGGAGATCGTCCGGCGAAGCCGCATCCTCTAACGGCAATTCGGCCTCCCTCTGTCTTCCCCGGGATGAGAGGGCATGATCATGGGCGGTGTTGGTGGCGATCCGGTAAATCCAGGTGGCAAGGGAGGATTCCCCGCGGAAGCCGTCCAGCGCCTGGCTGACCTTCAGAAATACGGCCTGGGTTAGATCAGGAGCGTCGGCCTCGCCGCAAAAACGGACGAGGTAACGTTGAATCCGGGGCTGGAACTCCCGGTAAATACTGGCAAAGTCTCTCATGTCGCACCTCGGTCGTCCTTGAATTTGAACTGGGTGACGAAGTAGCGCAACTATTCCCTTCAGCCTTCAGCCTCGACACCTGTTTAGTTACAGCAAACGATAGATAATCCTGGAAAAAGCACCAGAACACGCTTGCGCGCCGAAGCGCTACAGCGCGCAGGCACGGATAAAATCTGATTTGTACGAATTTTCACGGATTAAACGATTATTTCCATTAACCCAAAGGCTGTGGTATTTAAGTAGGATATGTCTTTGATTTATCGGTGTCAATCCGCTTTTCCCGTGTTAATCCGTGTCCAATTGACGTTTTTTAGGATAATGGCTGCAGCCCAAAACATCTACCCGGGAGCACTTCATGAACAACCAGAACATCACCAACCGCTGCGCCTGGGCCGGCAGCGATCCGCTCTATCTCGCCTACCATGATGACGAATGGGGGGTGCCGGTCCACGACGACCGCCTGCTGTTCGAATTCCTGGTGCTGGAAGGTGCCCAGGCCGGCCTCTCCTGGATCACCATCCTGAGGAAGCGCGCGGCATACCGGGCCGCCTTCGCCCGGTTCGACCCCGAAACGGTGGCCGCCTTCGACGGGGCAAAGGTGGCGGAGCTATTGGCCGATCCCGGCATCGTCCGCAACCGCCTCAAGGTGGAGTCGACGGTTACCAATGCCCGCGCCTTCCTGGCGCTCCGGGATGAGTTCGGCTCCTTCGATGGCTATCTGTGGCGCTTCGTCGATGGCAGGCCGATCCAGAATGCCCGGCGAAACCTCGGGGAGGTGCCGGCCAGCACGGCGGTGTCGGACGCCCTGAGCCGCGACCTGAAGCGGCGCGGGTTCCGCTTCGTCGGCACGACCATCTGCTACGCCTTCATGCAGGCGGTCGGCATGGTCAACGACCACACGGTCGATTGTTTCCGCTGGGCCGAGCTGGGGGGGAGGACGCCGTGAGTGGCCTGGACGCTCGGCAAATGATGCTCAGAGCAAAATCGCCTCAAGGGGGAGCCTCTTCCGCGGCGCCGGCGCCTCATCAGGATAGCCGAGCGGCAGGAGGGCCACTACGTGCAGATGCTCATCCCAGCCGAAGATCCCCTTTATCGCCTGCTCATCGAGGAGCCTGATCCAGCAGCTCCCGAGCCCGAAATCCAGGGCCCGCAGCGCGATATGTTCCACCGCGATGGCGACGTTAAACGCTATCCGCGGGCCGACCTGATCCAGGGGCATGACTTGCATCCTGTCCGCCGCCTGCAGGATTATCTTGACCACCCTGTCCTCGACCGCCCCTATTTTGCCCAGGTCTTCGGTGCTTGAGACCATCCCTTCCAGATACCCCTTGATGTCCGCGCAGCAGACGAGCACCACCGGGGCAGCGGCGATGAACGGCTGGTCAAAGGCGCCTTTCGCCAGCGCCCGCTTCGTTTCGCCGTCCTTGACGACCTTGAAGCGCCACGGCTGGGCGTTGCACCCCGAGGGGGCCAGCCTGGCGGCATCCAGAAGTTCTGCCAGCACCTCGTCAGGGACCGGGTCGGGTTTGAACTTCCGGATGCTGCGCCTCTGTTCGATTGCTTCTCTGGTTGTCAGCATGACATCTCCTCTCACCTGAATTAAACCTTAATCCACCCTTTTCTCACTCGTTTCTTCTCACACCACCCGGATCATGAACTCCGGGCAGGCGGCGGCACAGTAGCCGCACAGGATGCAGGCCGCCTCGTCCACTTGCGCCTTGCCATCCACGATGGCAAGGGCATCGTTGGTGCAGGCGGTGACGCAGAAACCGCACCCCTTGCAGAACCGGTCCATGATCCTGAGCCTGCGGCGCCTCTTCTCCAGCGTCTCCCAAACCGCCTCGTCCGGCTCCGCGCCCGCGAACAGGGCGAGGTTCGCCTCGATCTCCCCGATGGAGAGCATCCCGACCGCCACCCCATCCACCCCGGCAATCCCCAGCACGTAGCGCAGGCTCTGCCGCGCCTCGGCGATCAGGTTTCCGCCGGCCAGGGCCTTCATGGCATAGATCCCCTTGCCGCTCCGGGAACAGGCGGCGATCGCTTCGGCCATCTCCGCAGCCGTGCCGTCCAGGATGCCCATCCCGGTTTGGTTGATGAGCGGATGGACCACTTCGATCTCCGGGTGCTCGGCGGCCTTGCGGACCGCCGAGATGTAGTGGGCAGACAGCCCCACATGGGCGATCTTCCCCTCCCCTTTCATCTTCAGCAGCTCCTCCAGCACCTCCGCCCTCTCCGCAAACGGGTCGGCCAGCCGCGCGCCGTGGAGGTGGACGATGTCCAGTCGCTCGCGCCCCAGCTCCCGCAGCGCCCGCTCCACGTGGTCCCGGGCCAGCGCCGCGTCGGCCGCGTGGGTCTTGCTGGCAAGATAAACTTCCCCGGCATACCCGTCCAGGGCGGCGCGGATGTGGGGGTAGGTCTCGTACAGCTCGGCCGTGTCCAGGAGGTTCACCCCAAGCTCCAGGGCATGGCGGATCAGCCTCCCCCCTTCCTCCGGCGATAGCCCGGCCTGCAGCGGCCCGAGCGGCAGCGTGCCGAAAACCAGGGGGGAGATGTGCATCCCGGTGTTTCCAAGCGGTATTCGCTTCATCATTGCCTCCCTGTCGATTCAGGACATTACAGGCAGCCCCGCTGTTACTTGATCCCGATCCCTTTGAAAAAGGTATAGCAGAAGGTGCCCCCGGGCTCAGCCGCCCGGCAGAGGGCGGCAATCCCCCTGTCCCAGGCCGCCTCATCCATGAGCCCGGCAGCCACGGCCTGCACCTTGACCCCTGCCACCATGGCGATGAAGGTCTTCCTGATGAACCCCTCCACCAGGGACGGCCTGCTGGAATCCACGTAGACGAAGCGCGGCGACACGCGGACTTCCCTGAGGCCGGTCCCGGAGAGGAGCGGGAACAGTTGCCGGCCGATCAGCGGATTGCCGCCGGCACGGACCTGGAGATCGGTGAGGCAGTGAATGGTCTGTTGCCCTTCGCTGCTCTCCGGGTGGAAGAAGGCCGAGCCGTGGTCCCCCTCGATGACCGTGATGGAGCCGCCGGTTTTCACGACCCGCCGCAACTCTGCAAGGGCCTTGGCCGGCTCCGGGAGATGCTCCAGCACGAAGCAGAGGAAAACGTGATCGAAGCTTTCGTCCGCAAAGGGGAGGTTGAAGATATCCGCCTGGCGGAAGGTGACATTGGCGATCCCTTCGCCTTCGACCGCAGCCCGTGCCTTGCGGAGGGAATCGGG
>JAMPXD010000255.1 GCA_023701365.1 Geobacteraceae bacterium | reverse complement strand
TTGTGAAAGAACGAATTTATCCTGTTTTCTACGATGGCAATCTCTGGTACAATCTGGCTCATAGCGTCGCCTTTCTGTGCTAGTGGATTTGTTGGGGAACAAAGCCATTTTAACCCAGATTGCGACGCTATACTATTAATAATTACAGCGTGTTATACATTTTTTACAAGTGCGAAAGTTGAGTATAGTAACCTATCCAGTGCAAATTTATGCTTCATCGCAGATGTAACCTGTGTGAAGTTGAGGCAAAGAGTTTTCCAACTCACGGCTGGACCGGCCCTAAAACTAGCCGGTCAGCCTTGCGTTCGGCTAACCGATCCGACGCCCCCTCTATGGCGACATTGATCTCTTGCCAGACCTCTTAACAGGTGCTATCATTGGTACTATACAAGGTCCATTAAGGAGGAGATATGCAAACATCTACTAAATTTTCCGAAGATATCGTCCCGTTGAGCGATATGAAGGTTAACCCCGGTCGGGTTGTTAATCAAGTTGACAAAACTCATCGGCCAGTGCTCTTGACCAACAGGGGGCGTGGAGTTGCCATTGTCCAATCACTTAAGGATTACGAAACGGAAACGGAAGAACGCTCTTTTCTACGTGGTGTCGTCCAGGGGTTGATGGACTTGGAAGAAGGCCGTGAAGTCAACCTTGCGGATGTAAAAAAGCGTCTTGGATTGAGCTGAAACCATGCCACGTAAGCATACAATCACCTTTGCTGTCTCGTCGATCAAGGATTTTGAGGAAATACGGGAATGGTATGCTGATCAACAGGTCCCTGACGTGGGTGAGCGATTGCTGCGCGAGGTGTTTTCCCATGTTGAAAGACTTGCCGATTTCCCAGAAAGCGGCCGTATTGTGCCTGAGTTTGCTGTTGCTCATCTGAGGGAGATTATCCACCCACCTTTTCGTATCGTTTACCGTTTCGATAAAACCCGAGTGCGTATTGTTAGAGTCTGGCGTAGTGAGCGCCTGCTCAAGATGCCTTGAGCGGTTTGGGATTACAGCCAGAGACCGCGGTACAGAAGTTTCGCAAGAACCCCGCATCGTTTCCGCCCCGCATTTTTTACAAAAAAATAACATCCCCATAACCCTTCTGTAATGTTGCGTTGCTATAACGTGCAGCATGAGAAGAATATACAAGGCGGACCTGCACGTCCACTCCAGCCACTCCAACAAGCCGACCTACTGGGCGTTGCGCAAGTTCAACTGCCCGGAAAGCTACACCTCCCCCCGGTTCATCTACGATACCGCGAAAAAGATGGGGCTGGACTACGTCACCATCACCGACCACAACACCATCAGCGGCGCCCTGGAGATCGCCCACCTCCCCGGGACCTTCCTGAGCGCCGAGCTGACCAGCTATTTCCCCGAGGATAACTGCAAGGTCCATGTGGTCGTGCTCCACATCACCGAGGGCATCTTCCGGGACCTGATGGGGCTCCGGAAAAACCTCTACGAGCTGGTGGCCTATCTGCGCCAGAAGGGGATCGCCCACTTCATCGCCCACCCCCTGTACGCCCAGAACGAGAAGCTGACTACGAGCCATATCGAGAAGATGGTCCTCCTGTTCGATACCTTCGAGGTGAGAAACGGCTGCCGGTCGCAGCGCTACAACCGGTGCATCGAGACGGTCCTCGACTCCCTCACCCGCGAACGGCTGGAGCTTCTGGCCGAGCGGCACGGCATCGCCCCCCACGGCCCCGATCCCTGGCGCAAGGGGAGGGTGGGGGGCTCCGACGACCACAGCGGCCTCTTCATCGGCAGGGCCTTTACCGCGGCAAATCAGGGGGAGACCCTGGCGGCGTTCATCGGCAGCATCGCCGGCCGGGAATCGGTGGCGGGGGGGGAGGACGGCGACCCGCTGACCCTCGGCCACAGCATTTACGGGATCGGCCACAGCTTCTACCGGGAACGGTTCAAGGCCGGGCTGGCCGGCTCGCCCCCCTTCATCAAGGCGCTGATCGACAGGTTCTTCAACGTCGGCCCGGAGCGCTCGTCGCTGCGGGACAAGGTCAAGCTGTTCGTGAGGAAAAACCTCCCGGAGATCTACGAGCGCCATGAGGGGAAGAGCTTCGAGGAGATCCTCGACCGCGAGGCGAAGCGGCTCCTCTCCGACGCCGGTTTCCTCGCCAGCATCGACAGCGAGAGCAGGAACCGGAAAATCTTCGCCGTGGTCAGCTATCTCGCCAACCGGATGATCTACATCTACAGCGAGCGGCTGACCCGGGTCTCCCTCGACCGGGGGCTGTTCGGCCTCGTCAACTCCCTCGGCACCATCGGCCTGGTCCACCTCCTCGTTTCCCCCTATTATCTGGCGTTCCATCACCAGCACCGGAGCATGGAGCTGATGGCAGAGCTGGCGGAGCGCTTCTCCCTCCATGGCAACGGCCAGCGGGAGGAGAAGATCGCCCTCTTCACCGACACCCTCGACGAGATCAACGGGGTCGCCATCACCATCAGGCGGCTGATCGATACGGCGCGGACGAAGGGGGTAAAGCTGACCGTGATCACCGCCACCCCGGCGGAGACCGGCTATGCCGAGGGCGTCATGAATTTCCGCTCCATCGGCGACTTCGCCCTGCCCGAATATCCCGAGTTGAAGCTCCATTTTCCGCCGGTGCTCGACGTGATCGACTATCTCGAACGGGAAGGGTTCACCAGGATCCACATCAGCACCCCCGGCACCGTCGGCCTCCTCGGCCTGTTGATCGCCCGGCTGATGAGCCTGCCGGTCGCCGGCACCTACCACACCGAGATCCCCCAGTACGTGCGGGACCTGACCAACGACGAGTTCCTGGAAAAGGCGGCCTGGAGCTACATGATCTGGTTCTACAGCCAGATGGGTGAGGTGATGGTGCCGTCGGCGAGCACGCGCAACCAGCTGATCGAGCGGGGGCTAGCCGCGGAAAAAACCAGGCCCCTGCCGCGCTGGGTGGATACCGAGCGCTTTTCCCCCGCAAAGAGGGATCCCGGATTCTGGCAGGGCTACGGCCTCTCCGGGGGGACCACGCTCCTCTACGTCGGCCGGGTTTCCAGGGAGAAGAACCTGGAGCTCCTGACCAATGCCTTCATCGAGGTGGCAGACGCCGGGTTCGATTGCAGCCTGGCCGTGATCGGCGACGGGCCGTACCGCGCGGAGATGGAGCGGCGGCTGGCCGGCTACCCGGCGCTCTTCACCGGCTTCCTGGGCGGCGATGAGCTCTCCAGGGGGTACGCCTCGGCCGACCTCTTCGTCTTCCCGAGCACCACCGACACCTTCGGCAACGTGGTGCTGGAGGCCCAGGCGTCCGGGCTGCCGGTCATCGTCTCCGACCAGGGGGGGCCGAAGGAGCTGATGGCGGACGGGGAGACCGGCATCGTGGTGCGGGCGGGGGATAGAGACGGACTGGTCGCCGCCATCCTCTTCTTTCTCGCAAACCGGGAGAAGATCGGGGAGATGGGGAGAAACGCCCGGGAGTTCACGGTCCTACGGGGGATGAACGCCGGAGAGGCATATTCCACCATCCTGCACTGCCGGGGCGAGGCCGTGAATTGCTGATCGTCGTTCTTCGTCGTGCCGATCGGATGACAGGCGGGAACTGACCGGGAAGATCGGTATGACCACACCACCATGGAATGCCCCGAAATCGCCATGAAGTGCGAGGGTGACGAGATGACGCTGCGGCTCCTGGACCTGGAAACCCTTTCGGTGGTGACCCGCAAGTACCGGTGGGTGAAAAGCGAGGAGATCGCGGTTGACGGGCAGTAGATCCGCTGCCGGGTGGTCGATTTCGAGGACCCGAACAAGAAGTGCCGCCGCTGGATCAGGCCGGACGAGCTCGGCGCCATCGTGGTGCGCCAGGACGGGAAGGGGAAGGAAGGCTCCTATTCGCTGCGCATGACTCAGCTCAGGGCGGGCGCTGAACGGCAAGCAACTTCCTCTTCACCCTCCCCCCCGCCCCCTCCCATCGAGGGAGGGGGAAAAGGATTGTGCGGAAAAGTGTGAAAGGGATGGAAAAGATTTTCGGAAGCTTGCAACTTGAAATCAGATCCGGTCCCGGTGGACATGGAAGGAGAGCAGCGCGCCGGTGACCGTGCTCCGCCCGATCGGGAGGCGGAGCTGCTCCTCCCCACCCTGGTCGCGGAAGATGAAGCGGCCGCTGTCGAAGACCAGGCCGGCGTAGGGGGAGAGGTTCCTGCGGGGGAAGCGGACCCAGCTGTTCTCCCAGACGTTCTCCTGGTTGCCGGCGAGGAACCGCTCCAGGTCGGTAAGGAGGCTTCGCGG
>JAMPXD010000047.1 GCA_023701365.1 Geobacteraceae bacterium | reverse complement strand
CTGCATGCCCCCTGTCTACGCTTCGCCGCCCATCTCACGATGGGCCGACGCAAGACTTGGGGTCATAGCTGGTCGCTAGCCATTACTATGTAGGGACTTTCACCCTTTATCCTTTGCCGGCTTTTACCGGCGCTTTCGGTCCGACCCCAGGAAAACCACTCACGATACGACGCCCAGCGAATAAAATGAGCCACTTTCACATCGTTGAGGTGAAAACTTAATCCCTCAATTGATAAAGTCCAACTATGAGCTTTTACGGTCACCTCTTCACCGTCAGTATCTTTTACAAGCCATAAATTTGGAATAGATGTCATTGTCATTCCTCCTGTTCTCTCCCGGAAGGGAGGCTAAGGAGTGCATACAGGCTATGAAATGTCATAACCAGCCAGAAGCAGCGGGCGAGCCGCTGTTCTGGGCACCCCGTTGGGCAACTTAAAGGAGGAGAGATGATAAGGAATGTTTTTAAGTGGGGGTTACTGCTATCTGGAATTTTCTGTTTTCCTGCCTGTGGAGGTGGGACGGATACCCCAGGCAACACAGCAACACAGCAACAAAGTACTGTGGACGTTTCATATAAATATTCTGCAAATGTTGAAGTTGCAAGCGGCATTGCTCCTTTCGATGTTCCAGTAGGCACAGTCATTACCGGCACTTTCAATTATGACTTTACAAAGGATACTTCGTCACGACCTAGATCTATGGGCGTATCCATGGCCAACCCCAAATATTTCTCGGACGTAAACCTAAACAGTATAAACATAAGATCCTCAAATAACTTCGGACTGCCTGCCTATTATGACATCTTGGTCAATAATGATAGCAACCTTAGCTTGCCCATAAGTGATACGTTTACCGTAACGGCAAAAAACATTGATTACGCGAAGTCAATTGGTGCTGACCAGATTAAAGTAGAGATTAAGCTCGTTGATACCACGGCAAAAGTTATTGATTACGCATCCCTCCCAGAAATTATTGACGTAGATGGATATAACTCAAAACGCGTAGTAATACAGGCTATTAAGGATGGTGTCGTCATCGCAAATTTAGCAGGAAACATTACATCCCTTGAAAAACAATAACATCCAGTCCAACCCGCGGCGGCACGCGGTCTCCGCTTCGCTCCGCCGGTGCGCCTTGTGACGTTTCGCGCCAAGAAAGAACGGCGTATCTAGCAGGGTGAAAGTCCCTGTCGGAGAAGGACTAGCCATCCACTCCGTATCGAGTCTTGCGCCTGTGGCGGAGTCGAGAAGTTCTCGGCGAACAAGACAGGTGAAGCGTAGACAGAGAATCTTGCAGGCCGGTACGGGGAACCGCGTCCCCCGAAGTGCTGGTACAGCTCCGAAATAGGGTTTGTTGCGGATGCCGAGGATGTAACGGGTCCCGAAGGCAACACGACATCAACCGCAAGAGGCGAGGGTGATGGAGATCCGCCGGAGTCCACAGGCCGTGGCATGTAAGAAGAGATACGACGGGAACTTGGGAAGCCCCATTGACTCCTGGCGGTAGGAAAGGCCGCAGCAAGGCATACGGGTACTTAGGCACGTAAGGGGAAACCCGGACACAGGACCATCCCGGAACCTGACGAGCGACCCGGAGCACCGAAACAGGAAGGCGCGGTATAACCGTAACAGGGGAAGCCCGCCGGATGTAAATGGGGTGTCTTATCAGGCATAGTACTCGGCGTGTGGAGAAATCTGCGTACACGCCTACAGATAGTGCGAGGCTATTGGACTTAATTAGCTCGTTACTTAAACAGTTTAAGGAGTCCGAAGGCCATGTGGTCGAGGCGCGGAAGCTCCTGAAGAAGTTCTGACCGCCAGTCTATTCTCTTCCATATAAAAGCCCGGGCCGATTCAATCGGTCCGGGCTTTTACGCCCTTACCTTGCCATCTCCCTGGACGCTGATAAACTTCCCATTGTAATGGGACGGCACCTTCAATTTCAGCGACCTGATCAGGAAAAAAGAGGCACAGCCGGAGGCGCGCACCACAGTGGATAATATCAGACAACGATAAGAGGTAACGTTATGACTGACGACAGAAAGTGCCCGGTAACGGGCGGAGCAAACAAACAAGCAACCGGCAGAGGCACGTCTAACCGGGACTGGTGGCCCAATCAGCTGAACCTCAAGATCCTGCACCAGCACTCGCCGCTGTCCGACCCCATGGGTAAGGGCTTCAACTACGCCGAAGAGTTCAAGAGCCTCGATCTGGCGGCCGTGAAGAAGGATCTGCAGGCGTTGATGACCGACTCGCAGGACTGGTGGCCGGCGGACTTCGGCCACTACGGGCCCTTGTTCATTCGCATGGCATGGCACAGCGCCGGCACGTACCGCGCCGGTGACGGTCGCGGCGGCGCCGGCGCCGGCCAGCAGCGCTTCGCGCCCCTCAACAGTTGGCCCGACAACGCGAACCTCGACAAGGCGCGCCGGCTGCTTTGGCCGATCAAGCAGAAGTATGGCAAGAAAATCTCGTGGGCCGACCTCATGATTCTTGCGGGCAACGTCGCCCTGGAGTCGATGGGATTCAAGACCTTCGGCTTCGCTGGCGGTCGTGAGGATGTCTGGGAGTCGGAAGAAGACGTCTACTGGGGTTCTGAGAACAAGTGGCTGGATGACAAACGCTACTCCGGCGACCGGAACCTCGAAAATCCGCTCGCTGCCGTGCAGATGGGACTGATCTACGTCAATCCGGAAGGCCCGAACGGCAACCCGGATCCGATCGCGGCGGCCAAGGATATCCGCGAGATTTTCGCTCGCATGTCCATGAACGACGAAGAGACGGTTGCGCTCATCGCCGGTGGTCACGCCTTCGGCAAAACCCACGGCGCCGGCCCTGCGTCCCATGTGGGGCCTGAGCCCGAAGCCGCCGGCATCGAAGAGCAGGGCCTCGGCTGGAAGAGCAGCTTCGGCAGCGGCAAAGGCTGTGACGCGATCACCAGCGGCCTGGAGGTCACCTGGACCACCACGCCAACGAAGTGGAGCAACGGCTTCTTCAGGAATCTGTTCGACTACGAATGGGAATTGACGAAGAGCCCGGCCGGTGCGCATCAGTGGCAACCGAAGGGTGGCGCAGGCGCCGACACCGTGCCGGATGCCTTCGACCCGTCGAAGCGCCACGCGCCAGGCATGCTGACCACGGACCTTTCCTTGAGGTTCGACCCCAGCTACGAAAAGATTTCAAGGCGCTTCTACGAGAACCCGGACCAGCTTGCAGACGCATTCGCCCGCGCGTGGTTCAAGCTGACGCACCGCGACATGGGCCCCCGCGCCCGCTATCTCGGCCCGGAGGTTCCTGCCGAAGAGCTCATCTGGCAAGACCCCATCCCCGCGGTCAATCACAAGTTGATCGATGAGCAGGACATTGCCTCCCTCAAGGGGGAGATCCTGGCTTCGGGGCTGTCCGTTTCCCAACTGGTGTCGACCGCCTGGGCGTCGGCGTCCACCTTCCGGGGCTCCGACAAGCGCGGCGGTGCGAACGGCGCACGAATTCGCCTCGCGCCGCAGAAGGATTGGGAAGTCAACCATCCGGCTGAACTGGCGAAAGTGCTGAACACTCTCGAAGGTATCCGGGGCGAGTTCAACAGCGCGGCCTCTAGCGGCAAGAAGGTCTCGCTTGCTGACCTGATCGTTCTGGCTGGTTGTGCAGGCGTGGAGCAAGCTGCGAAGAAGGCTGGTCACGATGTGAAGCTTCCCTTCTCGCCGGGACGCATGGATGCCTTGCAGGAGCAGACCGATGTGGTCTCCTTCGCCATGCTCGAACCGATCGCGGATGGCTTCCGCAACTACCTCAAGGGTCAATACACCGTGCCGGCCGAGGCGTTGCTGGTTGACAAGGCGCAATTGCTGACGCTGACCGCACCAGAGATGACGGTGCTCGTTGGCGGCCTGCGCGTGCTGAACACCAACTTCGGACGGACCCGGCACGGCGTTTTTACCAAGCAGCCGGAAGCGCTCACCAACGACTTCTTCGTGAACCTGCTCGACATGGGCACGGAGTGGAAGGCGGTATCGGACGCCAAGGACATGTTTGAAGGGCGCGATCGCAAGACTGGCGAAGTCCAGTGGACCGGCACGCGTGTCGATCTCATCTTCGGTTCGAACTCCCAGCTCCGGGCTCTGGCAGAGGTCTACGGAAGCGCGGACGCGCAGAAGAAATTTGTCCAGGACTTCGTGGCGGCCTGGACCAAGGTGATGAACCTTGATCGCTTCGATCTCGCCTGATCTTGGGGAAAACGTCTCTGAGGGTTTCTTGAGCGTATCTTGAGCTGCGAATCGGATGATGGGAGGCGATAACCGCCACGAATAGATGGGACCACCCTGGAGACGTACTTGATTTAAAGAGAGTCTTTCTTAAATTAGTTGAAACGCCTCGGGTTGCCGAGGGGCGACGGGACGACCTGGTGGGAAGAGTGAAAAACCATGAGCGAACTTCTGGAGATTGCCGAATCCTTGGCGCCCCCGAATTTGTTGAAGAGATCCCCGCCTGTCACATTAAATCAATAAGTTAGCTGCTGCAACTTGACAAAGATGACAACGTCCCCGAGCCTTCCTTTCCCCGAGCCGTCCCTGGTTCTAGTAGAGAAAGCAACCTTGTGTTGCTCTGCAAGAGAGCGGTGTTGCCGAGGGTATGCATCAGGAAAGCTGCCACTCGCCGTCACGCCGGATCGCCTCATACATGGCGTCCGGAGCAATATCCAACTCTCCCGGCCAGGTTACTGCACCGTAATGAAGGGCAACCTGGGAGAATAATGACTCATCGCGTAAAACGGCAAAAACTCCGGCGGAAGGTGACTGGATGAGGCCGGCCATTGCCACAGTCCCTTGCGTACCGTCATTGAATTTTACCCATATCCTGTAATCAGGCATAGGACGGACTTCAGAAATCCGCCACGGCGCTTTTGGGATAATTGCCGGTACTATTTGAGCGGAGAAATTTTGTTCGGTGTCTGCCTGCGGGTGCATAGCTCCCAATCCTCCATTAATTCCATCCTGTGTTCGCTAGCCCACTCAAGGACCAGAGCCAGTGCGCGCTTCGGTAGTTCGCCTTTTATGACTTCAAGCGTATGGATGTTGATCTGAACCTCATACTCGGCATAAAGCGCATGGAAATGCGGCGGGGCGTGTTCGGACCAGAACATCTGAATTACGATGCCATAAAAAATGCTTATTGTCGGCATAGCGGCTCTGCCTCCTGACAGGTGAATACTAACATATCAAGGCCAGACACGCAATGCATGAGAGCGTTCATGAGGGAAGGCACGGGGACGTTGTCAGTTTAGGGAAGGAAGGCACGAGGAAGGCACGGGGACGTTGCGGCGTGCAGGATCGCGATGGACGAAGGTCACCCCGCTGCCGAGGTGGCGAGGCATCTTGGGATGTCAAGATACGGGGTGGGACGGCCGGAAGACGTGTTTATGACCGATAGACGCCTGTCACATTAAATCAACAAGTTAGCTGCTGCAACTTGACAAAGATGTCCCCCCCACCTTTTTGTATCTGAGCAATCCGGAAAGTGGTGTTTGATCATTACGGGCGGTGGATGCGACCACCCGTCTTGCACTTATTTAGCCAATGGCGCTTAGTTTACCCCTGGACACTACCCGTCTGCGATCAGGCTCTGCCGACTCCAGCGGGACTACCTCCTTCATTGACATCATGGACTTGGCCGCCAGGCGTTGATACAATGCGGTCCCTTCCGATTTCCCGCGAATTTCCTCTTCTTCCAGGGGCCGCATTTCCTTGGCCGGCACCCCTCCGATCAGCATGTTTGCCCCTGCGGTCATGCCGGACGGTACGAAAGACATCGCCGCAACAAAGGAGTTCTCTCCAATGACGGCGCCGTCCATTACCACGGAGTTCATGCCAATCAGCGCGTTCTTTCCAATGGCACAGCCATGCAATACCGCTCCGTGCCCCACATGGCAGTTTTCCTCTAAAATCACATCTGCCCCTGGAAACGAATGAATGACACAGGTGTCCTGAATGTTCACCCCTTGGCCGATCATGATGCGGCCGAGGTCGCCCCTTAAACAGGCGCATGGCCCGATGTAGCAGCTGGGGCCGATTATCACGTCGCCGATGATGACGGCATCCGGATGCACGAACGAAGTCGGATCGATAACCGGTATTACCCCGTCAAATTCATAAACTTTAGCCATTCTGATCTTCTCCGCTTGTAGAAAAGTTGCAGTGCCGTGCGAGGTGGTGCCGTGCCGCATCATAGGTGGATAACTTACCGTATCAAATCAGCAAAAGCATTCGCAGTCGTAGTGTGGGGCCGTTGCCTAAGCAAAATGAACGGGGAAATCGTCAGGAGTGGGAGCAGGATCATCCGGGGAGGCAATATAGGATGGTTTTCATCCTTGCGCTCATTACTACCGTGCGATTCTGATTTTGCACTTCAATACAGGAAATCACGATTCCACGGTCCGGTTCATAATTCGAGCGCATCGGCATCGATTCAGAAACCGTTACGCGTAAAATCAGTTTATCGCCAGGAGATATCGGACGGACCCAGTGTATTTCATCAATCTCCGCAAAGCTCAGCTTGCCCGCATCGGGAAGGTAATAATCAGTCAATAATCGCATCATTGCCCCTTCATGGGAACGCTCATTGGCGGCTGATGATTCAATGGCGGCCTTGTCGGTCAAATCCGACTCAGTGGGGAAATTCTGCGAATCGAAATACGATACAAAAGAGTTCAGCTCGTCCTGATTGGCTTCTACAGGACCGAACTCGTGTATGCTGTTTGGGACATAATCCTCGAAAAAGCGGTCCTCTCCCGGGGTTGTGAAAGTAGTGTCGGCCACACTGTACTCCTGAAAAGACCGGGAGTCTCGCACGGAGAGACTCCCGGTCGCGTCTTTACTTCAACTGCTCCAGCATTTCTTCGACAGATCCGATGACATACCTCGACACATCCCGGGCTTTAGGGTTGCGGGGATCGCTCCAGTCGTAGAATCCCTTGCCGCTGCTTGCGCCGTACTCTCCGTCCTTCACCATGCGCATCAGCGTCAGAGGCGGGTACATGCGGGGATCGTTGGACGACTGGTACATCTGAAGCGCAACCCTTAGCATGGTAGGTGCAGTGACGAAGTCGTGCAGCTTGAAGGTCCCCTGGGGGTGACCCAGGCTGGTATTCAAACCGGTGTCCCCATCCTCCACGGTGATTTTACCTTGTTCAAGCAGTCGTACTGCATCCAGCATCTGGGGCACGAGCAGCCGGTTGACCCAAAAGCCGGGAATGTTAGGTGCAAGGAACGGGGCCTTCTTCATGCCCAGCAGAGTCTGACGAGTGAACTCGATGGTTTCGGCGCTCGTCTTGGCTCCCGGCACTACCTCCACGCCGGGCATCAAAGGGACTGGATTCATTCCGTGGGTGACGATCGATCGCTCCGGCCTGCCGCCAGCCTGAGCCATGGGATCAATATCGAGGCTGCTGCTGTTTGACCAGAACACCACGGATTCCGGCAGTTGCGGCAAGAACTCGGCAAGCACGGAACACTTCAGCTTCAGGTCTTCGTAGATCACCTCCAGAAAGACGTCGCAGCCCCTGGCCGCAGCGATAAACGCGCTTTTCTCGTTGTGGATGAAGATTTTCTCTGTGACATTTGAGACAAAATTCGCATCTTCGTACTTGAATTTCTTGGCAACCGTGGCGGCTAATTTCTCACAGCCAGTTACCGTTCCGGATAGCGTCTTTGCATTTGCATCGTAGCAGTGTACCTCGTGTCCGCTCATTGCACACTGAGTGATCCAGCCGCGCCCCATAATACCTGTGCCCAGAATTGCAAACTTCATGTTCATCCTCCTCTTCATTATTTCTTTGAGCCTGTTTCTCGTGATTACAGCACTGGTCCTGCTTAATCATGGTACTTCAATAATAAGGCCTTGGCGTCTTTCAAGAGCGCATTACCATCTCCGCCTTTGGCCCCAACCTCCTTGATCCATTCGTCATCGATAGATTGTGTAACATTTACCCAACGTTTGTATTCGGCATCGCTCAAGACGTTGATGATGTTATGGCGGTCGGCGGCAATTTTGCGCGCCGGTGCCGTACCGCTGTCCCAGACCTTTCCCACCCACCTGGATGTTTCACGCCCGCTGTTCTGGTCGATCACTTTTTTCAGGTCGGCTGGCAGCTTGTTGTATTTGGCCGGATTCATAGCCAGAACGAATATTGCATTTGCGCGCTTGGGTTGGTTCGGAGGGGTTTCAGTATGTGACTTGCAAATTTCCTGTATCTTGTATGCGGTAGATATCTCCCACGGCAGAGAAGTGCCATCCACCACACTTTTTGCAATTGCCTCGGGCACCGCCGGCATCGGCATCTGCACCGGAACGGCGCCGAGCGCAGCCAGCGTCTTGGAGTCAACACGGCTGGTGGCACGAATTCGCAAACCCTTCAGGTCTTCCAGGGTCTTGACTGACTTGCTGCCGAAGTGCAGATGCGCGCCGTCATGCAGATGAGTCGCGATCAGTTTGACGCCTTTATACTCGTCCAGCGCATTCTTCTGGATGTAGTCCCACATGGCCTGGCTGGCAGTTTCCGGATGTTTCGCCATGAAGGGGAGTTCAAAGACTTCGGACTTGGTGAAACGTCCTGCCTGGTAGCTTGGAAGCGTCCAGGCAAGGTCGGCTACCCCATCACGAACCTGGTCGAAGAGTTGAGCCGGGGTACCGCCCAGTTGCATTGACGGGAAGATCTGGCATTTGAGCCTGCCACCGGATTCCCTGGCGATCTTGTCGCACCACGGTACGACAATATCCTTGTTAAAATGGGAAGAGCTCGGCCAGAAGTGGGCCAGTTTGAGGGTGACAACGTCGGATGCGGCAAAGGCTACGCCGGTTCCGAGCATGATGGTGGCAACGGTCAAGATAATGCCTGCTTTTAAAGTTTTCATGGTACGCCTCCTCTTGTAATTTTGTTGGCTCTAAAACGCTCACTATTTCCTGTCTTTCATTCCGCTCAAAGCGCGCCACAACTGCCCAGACTATGCGGGATTCCTGACCCAAAGTGCAACCGGTTGAGTGCATCGATGTAGGCCTTGGCCGACGCCTCGATGATGTCGGTGGAAGAGCCGCGCCCTATGACGGTTCGGTCTCCCTCCACGACACGCACCGTCACCTCTCCCTGGGCATCGGTGCCGCTGGTGATGGAGCCGACGTTGTACTGAGCCAGCATTGCATCGCTCCCGGTCAGTTTCTTGATGGCCTTCAGGGTTGCGTCCACCGGCCCGTCGCCCAGTTCCGCAGTCCGCATCTGCTCTCCTTCGATCTCGATCTGTACGGTCGCCGTCGCCACTGCAAAGGAACCGCTCGTGACGGTGAGGTGGGAAAGCTTGAAGCGCTCGCTGCTCCGCATCACCTCGTCGGCCACGATGGCGTCGACATCCTCGTCAAAGATCTCCTTTTTCAGGTCCGCGAGCGCCTTGAAACGCGTGAAGGCCTTGGTCAGCTCCTCCCTGGTCAGCTCGTAGCCGAGTTCCTCCAGCCGCTTTTTGAAACCGTGGCGCCCGGAGTGTTTGCCGAGCACTAGCGCGTTCGTTGTGAGCCCGACTGCTTGAGGGGTCATGATCTCGTAAGTCGACTTCTCCATGAGTACTCCGTGCTGGTGTATCCCTGCCTCATGGGCAAAAGCGTTGGCGCCGACGATGGCCTTATTGGGCTGCACCACGATCCCGGTGACTGCGGTCAGGAGACGGCTCGCGGGGGTGAGCTGGTCGGTGGCCACATGGGTCCTGAAAGGGAGAATGTCACTTCGGGTCTTTATGGCCATGACGATTTCCTCTAATGAACAGTTACCGGCGCGCTCGCCGATACCGTTGATGGTGCACTCGATCTGCCCAGCCCCGGCCTGCACGGCACTGATCGAGTTGGCTACCGCAAGCCCGAGGTCGTTATGGCAGTGCACCGAAATGGTCGCTCTGTCGATGTTGGGAACGTTGTCCTGCAGGTGTCTGATGATGTTGAAGTATTCGAACGGGATGGTGTATCCGACCGTGTCGGGGATGTTGACCGTCAGGGCACCCGCGTCAATGACCGCCGTCACCATTTCTACCAGGAACTTCAGATCCGTCCGGGCCGCGTCCTCGCAAGAGAACTCGATGTTCTTGGTGTAGGAGCGCGCTCTTTTTACCCCAGTCACCGCTGACTCCAGCACCTGGGACGGCGTCATCTGCAGCTTGTACTTCATGTGGATGTCTGAGGTGGCGATGAAGATGTGAATGCGGCCGCGCTCCTCCGCGTACTGCAGCGCTTCCCAAGCGCGGTCGATATCCATGAACCCCGTGCGACACAACCCGGCGATCTCCGGCCCCTTGATGGTCTGGGCGATCTTCTTCACCGCCTGGAAATCCCCTTCGGAAGCAATAGGGAAGCCGGCCTCGATGACGTCTACGTTGAGTTTATGCAGTTGTTTGGCAAGACGGAGTTTTTCCTCGATGTTCATGCTGGCGCCGGGGGACTGCTCCCCGTCTCGAAGCGTGGTGTCGAAGATCTTGATGGTGCGCGGCTCTGTGGTATTAATGGTCATCATTCCTCCTCCCTATAGGTGACGTTCAGCTTCCATCTTTTCGACGATGATCTCGCGCAGGGCCTTCTTGTTCACCTTTCCCACATTGGTTACAGGGAGGGCATTCAGGGTCTCCAATCGTTCCGGAAGCTTGAAACGGGCAATTTTCCTCTCCCGGCAGAGAAAGTCGCAAATATCCTCCAGGGTTAACGAAGCCCCCGAAGCCAGGACTACGAAGGCACAGCACTTTTCGCCGAAAAGCTGGTCCGGCATGGCCACAACGGCACAATTGAGCACCGACGGGTGCGCAATCAGGTGATTCTCGATCTCCTCCGCACTGATCTTTTCTCCTCCGCGATTGATGCAGTCCTTGTTCCGCCCCTCAACAATGATGTTGCCGCTCGGGTGCAGTCGCACGAGGTCCCCGGATTTGTAGAATCCATCGGGACTGAAGGCCCTGCCGTTGTACTCCTCGGCCCGGTAGTAACCCCGAATGGTATGGGGACCCCGGCACCAGAGCTCGCCCAAATCTCCCGGCGCCACATCCTCGCCGGTTTCCGGGTCCACGATGCGGAACTCGTCTGCGGGGGACTGGGGGCGTCCCTGGGTATAGAGGGTGACCTCGTCGGGGTCGCCCAGACGCGTCCAGAAGAGGGGGCCTTCTGCCATACCCATCACCTGCTGGACTTCGCATCCGAGCTCGGGTCGGAGGCGCAGCGCCACCTCCGGATTGAGTTTCGATCCGCCAGTGAGGATCATTTTCAGGGAGGTGAGGTCGTAGCGGTGGCGGTCCGGGTGGTCAAGGAGTCCCAAAATCATGGTCGGGACCGCGACGAAATGGGTAACTCTATGTCGCTGGATCAGCCCCATGAGGTGCTCGGTGGATACCGTTGAGGAGATGACCTCGCGGCCGCCGGTGGCAAGGACCCCCAAAAGCCCCGGACAGGCGAAGGCAAAATTGTGCGCCTGGGGGATGGCAATCAGCATGGCAATCGATTCATCAAGGCCGCAGACTTCGGCGCTGCGCAGGAAATTGTACGCATAGTCGTTATGGGTTCGCGGAATGAGTTTCGGGATACCGGTGGTCCCCCCGGAAAGCTGCAAAACGGCAGGAAGATCCGGATTGGGGCGAGGCAGGCCCCCGGCCTCGATCCTTTCCTCAATCGGATCCCGCAGCAGGGCGTCGATCGAGTGGTAGCCCGGGCGGGGGGTGTCTCCGGCAACCAGTACCATGCCCATCGTGAGGCATTTCTTTTGCACTTCGCCAGCCAGCTCCTGAAAATCGAAACCCTTTGCATTCCCCGGTATGGCGTACCCGCTGGCTCCGGACAGGGTAGCGAAGTGCATGATTTCAGCCTCCCGGTGAGGTGGCAGCGTCATGATCGGGATGGCACCCGCCTTGAGCGTTCCCAGGAAGGTCAGGACACTCAAGGGGCTGTTGGGGATCTGGTGGATCACCCGATCGTAGAGCTTGAGACCCAGCTGATTAAAATGAATTGCCAGTCGTGTGGAGAGCCGGTTGAGGTCGGCATAGGAAAGCTCTGTTCCGTCTTCAGAGATGAGGGCGGTCTTGGACGCGAAACGCTCGAATCGATTTTCGAGTATTTCACTGATCGTTTGGTCGCTCCAGTAACCGGCATCTCGATACTGTCGCGCGAAATCTTTCGGCCATGGGATAAAACCACTTTCTATCATGACTCATTCTCCATTCTTGTTACAGTCTTGCTGTTGAGGTTCATAAGCTTTATTCGGTAACACTGAAGGGTATGAGCAAGCATCGTGCCAGCAAAACAGCGGTTGTTTTAGGCCTTTTTTGGGGGATAATGGAAAGAAATTTTCAACACCTTTGCTTTGAGGCATGCTAAAGTGATCAGCAGCAGCAAACTCGGCCTCGAACGTTGAAATATTTTTTCACTATCTCTGAATGAGAAAAATGAGGCTGAGGAAAAACGGCTTGAGGAGTAGTAGTCGGAGGATGGGATGAATGCTTTTCAGACCCTGGGCGGGCACCACGCTGAGATCGTCGATGTTTGGGTCCACAAGTTACTTCATGATCAGTCGAGCAAATATGCCGATGAACCCGAGGCGGATCTCCGCCCGCTGGTGAATCAGGCGACCGAGGCGTTCCGTCTGGTCCTCAATGGCGGGCCGTGGGACGATCTCGACGCCTTCATCACGATGATTGCCCGCAGGAGACTCTCCCAGGGATTCACGCTATCTGAAGTGCAAAAGGCCTTTATGCTCTATCAACAGGTGGTCACCCCCATACTCGTCAGGGCAGCGCGAGACGAAGAGCTTGACGACGTCATCTTTCGGTTGAGCAATTGCATATCGCAGACGGTAGGCAGATTCAGTGACTTTTTCCAGGGTCTCCATGAAGAATACATGCGTCAGCAGACCGTCATGCTTGAGAATGAAGTCCGGAAGAGAACCCGTGAATTGTCCGAATCCGAGAGCAAGTACAAGGCGCTGGTCGAGGATATCCGTGACGGTTATTACGTAATCCGGGATGGGATCATTGTTTTTGCGAACAATGCCTTCTGCAACATGCACGGCCGCTCGAGGACGGAAATGGTAGGGATCCCTTTTCTCGAACTTGTCGCCCAGGAGTCGAGAGAGGAAGTGGAACGTTCGCACCAGCAGCACCGGGCCCACCAGACTTCCAGTCTTGTTGAGTACCTGCGCCTGCATCGGGATGGCAGAAAGCTGCCAACCGAGACACTTGCCAAATTCTCTTCCTACGAAGGGAAAGCGGCAAACCTCGGGGTCTGCAGAGATATCAGCGAGCGCAGGGCGTTGGAGCAAAAAACGCGGGAGGCGGAAATGCTTAATGCCTTGGCCCAGCAGGCCGCATCTCTGGCCCACGACATTCGCAATCCGTTGACGGCCATCAAAATGAACGTCCAGATGCTGGCGGTGGAACTCAAGGACAATCTCACCCATCAACGCCTGATCGCGATCTCGCAAAAAGAAGTGGAAAGTATTGAACGGTCGGTAGTGGAGATGATGAATCTCGCCCGGCCGTTCCGCTTGAACCGGGAAAACGTGATACTTCGGCCGTTCATTCAGGATTGCGTGGAAGCCTTGCGTTCCCGCATGGCCCACAAGGAGGTGAGCGCCACGCTGCGTCTGAGTTCGGACCTGGAGCAACTGAGGATGGACCCGCACCGCATGGAGCAGACACTGGTTAATCTTCTTTTCAATGCGATCGAAGCCGTGCCGAGGGGGGGACATATCTATGTTTCTTCCGGACGCAAGGAATTCCAGGGGCGGTACTGGGGGGTGATCTCCGTGGCAGATGACGGGCCGGGAATTCCCAAGGAACTCTTGCCGTATGTTTTCGATGAGAAGCGAAGTCGGCGCATCGGTCTGGGATTGGACAACGTCAAGAAAATCGTGGCGGCTCATGGCGGTGTGATCGACGTGAGCCTCAGGCGACCACAGGGCCTTCGGGTCAGCTTGCGGTTGCCACTGGAGCAGTGACCCATGGCGCTCTCGGTTCTTGTCATTGACGATCAGGTCTCAATTCTCCAATCCATGGAGGTCTTCTTCCAGCTGCGGACGTGGGAAGTCCACACGGCACTAAATGGCCGGAAGGGGATCGCGCTGGCCAAAAAGTTGCGACCGGCTCTGGTGGTACTCGACATTCGGCTTCCCGATATCGACGGGCTGGATGTCCTTAAGGAACTGCGATCTCTGGTCCCGGAAGCCGAGGTCATCATGATCACGGCCCACCAGGACATGGAGAGTACCATCCAGGCGATCAAGCTGGGCGCTTTCGATTACTTGCACAAGCCCATTGATATCAACGAGATGGACAGCGTCCTCAAGCGTCTCCTTGCGGCGCGGGCGGCCTCGGCTGCTGTATCTGTCGACGAATCGCCAAAACCGCCGGAAATGGCAATGGGCACGTTTCATGTGGTCGGCAAGAGCAAGGCGATGAAGGAGGTTTTCAAGAAGATAGCGTTGGCATCGGGGTCGAGGGCGACTGTCCTGGTGCAGGGGGAGAGCGGCACGGGAAAAGATATGGTAGCCCAGGCGATTCACCGCAACAGCCCGTGGAGCAACAAGCCCTTTACCGTCATGGACTGCTCCACCCTCGTGCCGTCCCTGGTGGAGAGCGAGCTGTTCGGCTACGAAAAGGGGGCTTTCACGGGAGCTGAACGGACCCGCCCCGGCCGGATCGAACTCACCGGTGACGGGACGGTCTTTTTCGACGAAATCGGCGAACTGCCGCTGCATCTGCAGAGCCGTTTGCTCCGTTTTCTGCAGGAGGGCCAGTTCGTGCGGGTAGGGGGCGTTACGCCGATCCAGTCTTCAGCCAGGATCATCGCGGCCACCAATCGCGACCTCAAGGCCATGGTTGCGGAGGGAAAGTTCCGGGAGGACCTTTTCTTTCGGCTCAAGGTCGTAACCATTTTCATGCCGCCTTTGCGGGACCGGCGCTCGGACATCCCGGACCTCGCCCGATTTCTGCTTGAGAAGGTGGCTGCCCGTTCCGCTCTCAAGCCACGGACCCTTTCCAGCGAGGCGGCGGCCCTACTGATGAACTACGACTGGCCGGGAAACGTGCGGGAGCTCGAAAACACGCTGACCCGCGCCTCCCTCATGTCCAAGTCCACTGTTCTGTCCGGGGAGGACATCGCCTCGGCCCTCGATGGCGACCACTACCGCCCCACGCGGGAAAGACCGGTGCGACCCCTTGCCGAAGCGGAACGGGACTACATCAGGTTTGCCCTGGATTCTTGCGGATGGAACCTGGGAAAGACGTGTCAGGCTCTGCAGATCTCCCGGCCGACGTTGCGGGCGAAGATCAAGGCCTTCGGGTTGGAAAAGGGGAGCCTTCCTTGACTCGCCGGTCAGGGCTGCTCCTTGATCCGCGCGAGGCGGATTGATGCCTGGTGTGTTGTTTCGGATGGCAGCACCGAACAAAACCACTATACCGGACTGCCCCAACCTGTCCGCCAATTTAGTCATCGGTTCATTTTTCTCTCCCTCTTTTTCCCCTCAACGGCCCGGAGCAGATACGGCCAGACCGTCTCCACAATGATCCGGTACCCCTCAGGCAAGGGGTGGATGCCGTCTGGCTGGTTGAGGGAGCGGTCGCCGGCCACCCCCGCCAGGAAGAAGGGGACCAGGATCAGCTCGTGCTTCCTTGCCAGCGCCGGATAGACGGCGGCAAAGGCGTCGGTGTATTCCCGCCCCAGGTTGGTGACCATCCGCATCCCGGCCAGGATCACCGTGACCCCGTTCTGTTTCAGGATTCGGACCGTCTCGTCGATGTTCTCCCGCGTCAGCCGCGGGTCGATGCCGCGCAGGCCGTCGTTGGCGCCTGTTTCGAGGATGACGATGTCGGGCTTCAGCCGCAGCACCCAGTTGACCCGCGACAGGGTGCCGCTGCTGGTCTCGCCGCTTATCCCAGCGTTGACCACCCGCCAGCGGTATCCCGCCTCCCGGAGCTTTTTCTCGAGCCGGGCGGGATAGGCGTCTTCCTCTCTCACCCCGTAGCCGGCGGTGAGGCTGTCGCCGACGGCGACCACGGTCCCCTCGAAGGCCGGCTGCTCCCTCCGTACCGCTGGCCCCGGCTCGCTCCGCCTCTCGCAGCCGGCGAGCAGGCATCCGATGGCAAGGACCGTCCCCGTAAATCCGATCACCATTCCCTTCATGGCTGCACCATCCTTGGAGACAATAGAATTCCCACCAGAAGCGGCGCCCCTACTCGTCCGTCTGTTCCCGCAGGAATGCCGCCGGCTTGTGGCGGACGATCGAGATCGAGGCCCCAAGGCCGACGGCAACGACGAGGCACGCCGCCGCCAGGACCAGCAGCAGGCTGGTGCCGGGGAACGGCCGGTAGTTGATATCGAGGGCGGTCCTGCAGACCAGCCAGCTCCCCGCCTGGGCCAGCAGGATGGCGCTGAGGGCGCTCACCCCCCCGAGGAGGAGGCTCTCCGTGGCGAAGACCGCCAGGACGAAGCGGCCCCGGGCGCCGAGGATCGTGAAGTAGACCGCCTCCCTGATCCGGGCGTAGCGGGTGGCGAACACCGAGCTGACGATGATCAGGATGCCGGCGGCGACGCTGAACAGGGTGAAGAAGCGCACGATCGCCGAGAGCCTCGCCATGACCCGGGCAAAGACCGTCACCGTTTCGCTCAGGTCGATGACGCTGACGTTCGGGAAGCGGGCCGCGACCCGGTTCCGCAGCGGGGCGATCCGTTCCCGCTCCACCCGCACCGCGGTGAACAGGGTCTGGGGGGCGTCCCTGAGGGCCTCCTCCGGAAAGACGAAGTAGAAGTAGGGGTGCAGCGCCGCCCGGGTCCTGGTCCGGATGCTGGCGATCCGCGCCTCCACCGGTATCCCCTGGATCCGGAAGGTGATGGTGTCGCCGATCCGCATCTGCCGCATCTTCACCACCGTGTCGAGGACCGACACCTGGAGCCCCGGCCACTCCTTGCGGAACAGCCCCTTGCCGGCGATGATCCGCTCGTCCTCCAGCAGTTCCCCCCGATAGGTGAGGTTGAACTCCCGGGCCAGGTTGTCCCCCCGCTTCTGCCGCTCCTGCTCCGGGTCGATCGGCTCCCCCGCCACGGCGATCACGCTCCCCCGGACGATCGGATGATAGGTGGCGGCGATCCCGAGGGTTTCGGCGAACGGCTGCCGCTGCCCCGGCTGGATGTCGATGAAGAAGAGGTTGGGGGCGTCCGGCGGGTAGGAGCGGACGAAGGTCGCATCCAGGTTTTCCTGGATGATGGTGATGGCGAAGATCACCGTCAGGGAGGCGGTCAGGGTGACGATGATCGCCCGGGTGGCGTTGCGGGGGCGAAACAGCCCCTTCATTGCCTGGCGCAGGACCAGGCTCCCCGGCTGCCGCCTCCGCAGCAGGCGGAGCGCCCCCTCGGCGCAGAGGAAGGAGGCGAGGATCAGCAGTCCCACCCCGAGGACGAAGTAGAGGCCGGTCTTCACCTCCCTGATCCGCCAGAGGACCATGGCCAGGAAGAAGAGGATGACGGCGCCGCCCGCGAGCCAGGCGGGGCCGCTCCGGACCCGGCCCGGCTCCTCCTTGGCGAAGATGGCGCGCGGCTTCACCTCCCGCAGGCGGTACAGCGGCAGGAAGGTGAACAGGAGCACCACCAGGAAACCGAGCGCGAGCCCCTGGGCCACCGCGCCCCGGGAGATGGAGAGCTCGACGGTGGCGGGAAGGAGGCCGCGGAACAGGGGAGGGAGGAACTGCTGGAGGAGAAAGCTCGCCGCCAGGCCGAGGAGCGTCCCGGCGAGGCCGAGGAGGAGGACCAGGGCGAAATAGTGGCCGGTGATGAAGCGGCTCACGGCCCCCAACCCCTTCATGATGGCGATGGTCCGCTCCTGCTCCTTGAGGAAGGCGCCCAAGGTGCTCTGGATGCCGATCCCGGCCAGGAGCAGGGTGAAGATGCCGATCAGGTTCAGGAAGAACAGGAGGTTGTCGAAGAACCGCTTCACCCCCGACTCGGCGCTCCGGTAGGTGTCGATCTGCTCCCGGTCCCTCAGCGAGACCTTCCGGAGCTCGGCGGCGATCCGCTCCAGCTCGCGCTGGTCGCGGACCCTGGCGAGGATGGTGTACTCGACCCGGCTCCCCCTGCCGACCAGGTCGAGGGAGGCGAGGTCAGCGGCGGCGACGAACAGCCGCGGCCCCAGGCTGAAGAAGTTCACCGGCCGGTCCGGCTCGGCGGTAACCACGTCGCGGATGGTGAGGGTGGCGCTCCCGACCCGGAGCCGCTCGCCGACCCGGAGCTGGAGACGGTCGAGGAGCGCCTGCTCGGCGACGACCACTCCCGCACTCAGGACGTCGCGGAACGGCCGGCCCGAGGCAAGCTCCACCGCCCCGTAGAAGGGATAGTCCGGCTCCACCACCTTGACGTCGGCCAGGAGCGACGCCTCCGCCCCGCGCGCATGGGCGTCCGCCCGCACCACCGAGTAGAACTCGTGCAGCCGGGCGCTGTCGATGGCCCCCCGCCGCTCCATTTGGGCCACTGCCTCCCGGAGGGGAGGGGAGATGGGGGAGCGGGCCTTGACGATGATGTCGGCGGCATGGAGGAGCCGGGCGTCCCGCAGCAGCGACGAATGGACGCTCTGGCTGAAGCTGCCGAGGGAGACCAGGGTCACCATGGAAAGGGCCACGCAGAGGACGAACACGGCCGACTGGCGGAGCGCCCCGGCGATCTGGCGGCGGACCAGGCGGCTGTTAAACATGGTCGCTGCCCGGCACGATCCTGCCGTCGCGGAGGGTGACGACCCGGTCGGCCGTCCGGGCGATCTCCGGGCTGTGGGTGACCAGGACCAGGGTGGTCCGGTGCTCCCGATGGAGCTCCAGGAGGAGCTCCAGGACGGCCCTGCCGTTCACGGAGTCGAGGTTGCCGGTCGGCTCGTCGGCGAAGATGATCCGCGGGCCGTTGACCAGGGCGCGGCAGATGGCGCAGCGCTGTTTCTCGCCGCCGGAGAGCTGGTGGGGCAGGCTGGCGGCCCGCCCGGCAAGCCCTACCCGCTCAAGGAGCGCCTCCGCCTTGTCCCGGGCGCGCCGGTCGCCCCGCAGCTCTGCGGGGAACATCACATTCTCCAGGGCGGAGAGGGAAGGGACCAGGTGGAACGACTGGAACACGAAGCCGAAGCAGAGGTTTCTCAGGGGCGCCAGCTCGTCTTCGCGGAGGTCGGTGATGTCCCTCCCCTCGCACAGGACCCGCCCCTGATCGGGCCGGTCGAGCCCGGAGAGGATGGCGAGGAGCGTCGATTTGCCGCTGCCGCTCTCCCCCTGGATGACGAGGAACTCGCCCGGCGCCACGGCGAGGGAGACCCGGTCAAGGACCGTGATCTGCCGGCTGCCGACGGTGTAGCTCTTGGAGATGCCGCGCGCTTCGAGGATGGCCATAGTTTAGCGATTACCTTCTGTCGGAATAACTATCGTTAAAAAGTCTATCACATATCCGCTAACCCCGGATGACAGCGCCAAATTTTAAACCGGCGGGATGATCCGTCGATGCCGGAAATTTCTGTTATCCTTTCAGGGAGAGGCACACGCTGGGGAAACCCCCGGATCGAATCGAGGATTTATGGTCAGAGAGCGGCTCAACCTGCTGCGCGAGTTCTCCATCCCGCTGGTCGCCGGGGTCGTTGTCGCCCTTTTCTGGGCCAACATGGACCCCGCCGGCTACCACCACTTCAACCACGCCAGGCTGATGGGCCCGGTCAGCATCCATTTCCTGACCAATGACGTCTTCATGGTGTTCTTCTTCGCCATCGCGGCTGCGGAGATCACCCGCAGCTGCCTTCCCGGGGGGGACCTCTATCCCCTCGGCAAGGCGGTCAACCCGCTGCTGGCGACCTTCGGCGGCGTGGTCGGTCCAGTTGCCGTCTACCTGGCGCTGAACAGCCTGGTCGGTTCGCAGGCACTGGTCAATGGCTGGGGGATCCCGGTCGCAACCGATATCGCCATTGCCTGGCTGGTTGCGCGGATCGTTTTCGGGAGAAACCACCCCGCCATAGCGTTCCTGCTGCTTCTTGCCATTGCCGACGACGCGGCCGGCCTGTTCATCATCGCGTTCTTCTATCCGGACCCCTATCTGCCGGTTGAGCCGGCATGGCTTCTCCTGACCGGCGCCGGAATGGCAATCGCCTGGCTGCTGCGCTGCTGGGGGATGAAGAGCTACTGGTTCTACCTCATCCTCGGCGGCGGCCTTAGCTGGACCGGCCTCTACCATGCCCACCTCCACCCGGCCCTGGCACTGGTCTTCATCGTCCCCTTCCTGCCCCATCCCGTCAAGGAGTCGAGGCGCCTCTTCGAGGAGGACCCGAAGGCTCTCTCCCCCCTGGCACTGTTCGAACATGAATGGAAGGTCATCGTCGATTTCGGACTGTTCCTCTTCGGCCTCGCCAATGCCGGCGTCGAGCTTTCATCCTTCGGCACCGTGACCTGGCTGGTGGCCGGCTCGCTCCTGTTCGGCAAGGGAATCGGAATCTCCTCCTTTGCCCTTCTGGGGGAGAGGCTCGGCTTTCCCCTCCCGGACGGGATGAACCGCAAGGACCTCCTCTTGGTGGGGATCATCGCCGGCATCGGCTTCACCGTGTCGCTCTTCATTGCCGACGTGGCGTTCATCGACCCGCTGCTCCAGGAGGAGGCGAAGATGGGGGCGCTCTTGAGCGTCGGCATCGGGGTGCTCGCCATCATATCCGGAAGAATGCTGGGTGTGAAGAAAGTCCATTAAGGGGGCAAT
>JAMPXD010000254.1 GCA_023701365.1 Geobacteraceae bacterium | reverse complement strand
GAAACTGTTGTCAAAGAACAAGTGAACTGGACACCCCGAAACCACAACAACGACAGGAAGAAAAGAAGAAAACCACTGTCCAGTTAAAATCGGAAACCCTGTCCAGATAAAACCGGAATCACTGTCCAGTCAAATCGGCTTGACCACAGCAAGAGCAAAAGAAGGCCGTCTTTGAGGACGGCCTTTCTCGTTAGCATCTAACGAAAAAAGCCCTGGGAAAAGCATCCCCAGGGCTGGAACAGTTCACGATAACTGATTTTACCCCTGCCTCTTTTTCCTCCTCAGAACTGCCACCCCCACGAGACCCGCACCGAGCAGGATGAAGCTGGACGGCTCGGGAACAGGGGCCGCATCGTAGTCGTACTGGATAGAGAGGATTAGCCCCGCCGCATTGGAAAAATTGGAGGCAGTGTTTCCTCCACCGGTGGCGTAAGATGCATCTGTCGCGGCGACCGGGACGTCGAGCAGGCCGCCACCCGTAAAGAGGGCCAGGTCTGCCGCATTAACGAACGTGATCACCGTATCGAAAGCGGTCAGGTTGCTGAGGGTCGTGCCCGATGTCCCTGCATAATCGACAACGCCATCAAATTTCGGGAGGGTTATATCCTGGGTATTGGTTGGATTTGAAGTGACCAGATAGCCGCCCGGCAGAGTCGCTTCCAACAACGCCGTGAGTTCGGCGGTAATTGATCTGGTGCTGGTGACATTCTTGTTCTCGACACCTATCGAGCCGAGGATTTCACCCGAATTGGTGATGGTCACCCCGGTGAGGGTCCCCAGAGCCGAGTCAAATTTCGGCAACTGGAGGATGATGTTCCAGTCGGGCTGTACCAGCGGCCCATATGGGTCGGAGCCGTATCCGGTAGTGTAGGTGATGGAAATGGCTTCCGCGGTTCTCGTCCCAAAGAGGAATGCCACCGTCACTGCGAATAAAAGAACGATGAACGACTTTTTCATGTCTGCGCCCCCGGATAATTAACCATCTATGCAATGCAATTCAGGTTGTAATGCACAAACTGAGCCATCAATGGGGGGGCGGATGTGGTTCAAAAATTAAATCATGATATCATACTGAATCATATGTATTATTTTATTGTGCCCTTGTTTGCCAATCCTTTTTCAGCGCAAATATCATCCACCAGTCCAATCGGAATAAGTAAAGAAAGCTGACAAAACGGAGGCCCTATTCTACTTCCTGTGGCCAATAGCGCCAGTTAACTCTCTGTAATATAAGAATTTAGTGGCGGTTAATACTCTCCTGACCACTGTGTAAAGATTGTCGACATGGGGCGGGTTCTGTAAGGGAACCCGGCAATCCCGAAAACAGGGCGCCCGGGCAGCGCCTCGCTGCAGGAGTCCGTGGTTGACATCTGTCCCGACTTGTGCCTAAATATGGGTACATTCAATTCCCAGGTGGTAGACGATAATACTCAACCATTCGCGAGGATGGGGCGGAAAGCCTACGGGTCTCACAGAGACAGCCGGGTTGCCGAAATGTCATCGATATTTCAGCCCCGGCTTTTCTGTTTCTGCGACAGGAAGCCGTGACTGGAGGGAAACTCTCGATGAGGAGGTATCAGTCATGTCCAGAAGGGTTCAGAAGGTCTTCGGTTTGGCAGGTTTACTCGTGCTGGCGCTCCTGGTGGTGGTCCAGCTGCCGGGGTGCGGCGGCAGCAGTGGCGGCGGTGCGGCGGCTAGCGGCACGCTCCAGGTCGGTCTGACCGACAGGCCGAGCGACGAATTCCAGCAGGTCGTCGTGTCGATCAGGGAGGTGCGGGTGGTGCCGGCCGGCATGGAGAATGCGGCGGACAACGATCCCGGCCTGCCGGTGGTCGCCACCTTTGCCGCGCCGCACACCGTCGACATCCTCACTCTCCGCTTCCAGCAGGATGTCCTCGGCACGATCACGCTCCCCGCCGGGAGCTACAGCCAGGTCCGGCTCATCCTCGATCCGAATCCCGCCGGCCAGGGGAGCGACCCGGTCAACTACCTCGTCCTCAAGTCAGCCCCGACGGTCAAGATTCCCCTCACCACGCCGAGCGGCCAGCAGTCAGGGCTCAAGGTCCTCGGCAAGTTCGAGGTCGAGCCGGGGATCATCAACGCCATCCTCCTCGATTTCGACCCGAATACCGCCATCGTGCCCCGCAGCAACGGCGGTTACAACCTGAAGCCGACCGGCATCCGCATCGTCCAGTCCGCGGGCGCCCTCAGCGATTTCGGCTCCCTGTCGGGGACCGTTGTCGCGACCTTCAAGGACTGGTCGAGCGCCACGGTTTCGGTGGTTCCCCAGGGGGGTGTCAATCCCGTGGCAGCCGGCACGGTCTTCAGCAACCTCTCCAGCGGCCGCTGGGAGGGACCGTTCAGCGCCTTCGTCCCCGGCGGGAGCTACCGGGTGCACGTGCAGTCGCGGGGATTTGCCCCCTATTCATCGCAGTTGAAGACGGTCACCGCCGGAAGCGATACCCCGCTCGGCGAAGTCCCCCTCGTGCCGCTCCCCTGATCGCCGTTCCCGGCTATCCAAAGAAAGAGGGCCTGCATCCGTGCAGGCCCTCTTCTTGTCAGGCGCAATACAGCTAATTCAAAAAAGAAAAGAAGAGTACCCCATGACCCCTACGGCATTTTCCGCACTCCACTTAAAGAGCCCCATGCTCAAGAACCTCGCCTCCCTTGGCTATGCCGAGATGACGCCGATTCAGGCCCACAGCCTGCCGCTGATCTTGGCCGGCAAGGATGTGATCGCCAAGGCCAAGACGGGCAGTGGCAAGACCGCCGCCTTCGGTGTCGGCCTGTTGGCGCGCCTGGTGGTGACCTCCTCGCGCGTGCAGGCGCTGGTAATCTGTCCCACCCGCGAACTGGCCGATCAGGTTGGCAAGGAGCTGCGGCGCCTGGCCCGGTTCACCGACAACATCAAGGTCCTGACCCTCTGCGGCGGCGTTCCCTTCGGCCCGCAGCTTTCCTCGCTGGAGCATGGTGCCCATATCGTGGTAGGTACCCCCGGCCGCCTCCTCGATCATCTGCGTCGCGGCAGTCTCGATCTGTCCTCCCTGCAGACGCTGGTTCTCGACGAAGCCGACCGCATGCTCGAAATAGGGTTTCAGGAGGAGATCGGCGCGCTCATCGCCGCCACCCCGAAAAAGAAGCAGACCCTGCTCTTCTCCGCCACCTACCCCGAGACGATTGCCGCCATGAGCGCGACGATCCAGCACGAACCGGTCGAGGTCAGCGTCGATGAGGCGCATGAAGACGGTGCCATCGAGCAGGTGCTCTACCAGGTGGGTAAGGAGGAGCGGACGGCAGCGGTCGCCCGGCTCCTCGGTCACTATCGGCCGGAATCGACGCTGGTCTTCTGCAACACCAGGAAGGAGTGTCAGGAGGTGGCCGAGGCACTGGTCAAGCGGGGCCTGTTGGCGCTGGCTATCCATGGCGACCTGGAGCAGCGTGAGCGCGACCTGGTGCTGGTGCGCTTTGCCAACAAGAGCATTTCGGTGCTCGTGGCCACCGATGTGGCTGCCCGCGGGCTCGATATCAAGGAGCTCTCGGCGGTGATCAACTTCGAGCTGCCCCGCGACCCGGAGATTCATATCCACCGCATCGGCCGAACCGGACGCGCCGGAGAGCGGGGGCTGGGCTTAAGCCTGGTGACGGAGCAGGAAAGCCGGCGGGTGCAGGCGATCGAAACTGCGCTGGGCACCACCATTGCCCGGGGGGAGCTGGAGTCGTTGGCCATTGCCGCTGGCGCGCCCCTTGCGCCCCCGATGGTGACCCTCTGCATCGACGGCGGGCGCAAAAACAAGATGCGCCCCGGCGATATCCTGGGCGCGCTGACCGGCGAGGCGGGTATTGCGGGGAGCGAGGTCGGCAAGATCGATGTCTTCGACTTCCACGCCTACGTGGCGGTCATACGGACAAGTGCGGCGCAGGCGCTCTCCTGCCTGAGCGGGAATAAAATCAAAGGGCGATTCTACAAGGTGCGGAAGATAAGCTGAGTGGGGGGGATGTATCGCATGGCCTGTCCATTTTCTGTCCCTACTTTTCGGGAGCCGATCCCGAGCCTTTCACTGTCACCCTGACTCCCCCACTGGTCAGCGTCACCAGACCTTCCTTGTAGAGTCCGCCCACCGCCTTTTTGAAGGTCTTCTTGCTCATGCCCAGGGCCTGCTGGATGGCCGCCGGAGAGCTCTGGTCGTGCAGGGGCAATGTGCCGCCGTGGGCCGCCAGGGCCTTGAGGATAACATCCCGGGCCGCTGACACCCCCTCGGCTCCCACCTTGCGCAAGGTGACATCCAGCTTGCCATCTTCGCGCAGACGCTTTACATAGCCCGGCAGTTGCATGCCGGCGCGGGT
>JAMPXD010000253.1 GCA_023701365.1 Geobacteraceae bacterium | reverse complement strand
TCTTACGGCGCCTCCGAGCTCCTGGAGCAGAACCCAGCCATCGACTGCATCGTCAGGGGCGAGGGGGAGGAGACCTTCCGGGAACTGGTTGCCGCCCTGGCCCGGACCGGCGGCGGCAGAGACGCATTGCCATGCGTCTCCACGGGGATGACGTTCCGCTGCGGTGACGGGATCGTCGCCACCCCGGAGCGCCCCCCCATAACCGAGCTGGACGCCATCCCCTCGCCGTTCGCCGTCGGGCTCGCGGACCTCGCCAAGCCGCTGGTCTACTTCGAGACCTCCCGCGGCTGTCCCTTCTCCTGCGCCTTCTGCATGTCCTCCCTGGAAAAGGGGGTCCGCTCCTTCTCCATGGGGCGGATCGAGGCGGACCTGCGCCTCCTCATGGAGCGGGGGGCGCAGACCGTCAAGCTGGTGGACCGGACCTTCAACTATGACCCGCAGCGGGCCGACAGAATCTGGCAGTTCATCCTGGCGCATAACCGGGGAAGCCGGTTCCACTTCGAGATTGCTGCCGACCTCCTGACCGAGGACAACCTCCGCCTCCTGGAACGGGTCCCGGCCGGCATGTTCCGCTTCGAGATCGGCGTCCAGTCGGGGAGCGAGGAGACCCTGGCGCGGGTCGGCAGGCGCTCCGACCTGGCAGGGCTGTTCGCCAACGTCCGGCGGCTGGTCGCGACCACCGGCGTCACCGTCCACCTCGACCTGGTGGCCGGCCTCCCCCGCGAGGATTTCGCCGGCTTCCTCGCTTCGCTTCAGACCCTGCTCGAGCTCGACCCGCAGCACATCCAGGTGGAGCCGCTGAAAGTGCTGAAGGGCTCCGCCATGCGGCAGATCGCCCTTGAGGAAGGGTACGCCTTTTCCGACGCCCCGCCGTACAAGATTCTCCACACCCCGTGGCTCACCTTCCCGGAAGTCTGCCGGATCGAAGGGGTCGCCAGGCTCCTCGACCTCGTCTACAACAGCGGCAGGTTCGGCGCCACCCTGAAGGCCCTGGCGGAAACAGCCCCGCTGGCGCCAGTTCTTTCCCGCTTCGCCCGGTTCCGGGAAGAGGAGGGAACGGACGGGCCCCTCTCCCGGGAGGCGCTGTTCGAGCTGGTCTGGCGCTTTGCCGGGAGCGAGACCGCCGGGGAGCGGCGCGAGGCGGTCCGCGAGGCGCTCTGCTACGACTACTGCCTGGCCGACTATCCGGCCGGCCGGCTGCCGGTTTTCTTCTGCGGCAGCTGTGCCCCGGCACGGCTGGAAAGGGGTGAGCTGGAGCAAATCGGGCAACGGCTCGGGGTTGAGGGGGGGAGCCGGGTCAGGGGCTTTTCCCGGAGGTTCGCCCGGGACTTTCGCCGTCACCCCTGGCAGGGAGGAGAGCTGGAGCTCTTGTTCGTCTACATCTCCGCCCCCGGCCGGGGGCTCCGGGTGGAGGTGCTGGAGAGTGCAAAGTGCAAACTTTAAAGTGCAAAGTGCAAAGTTATAAATTCACTTTGCACTTACACTTTGCACTTACACTTTGCACTTACACTTTGCACTTTGCACTTTGCACTTTGCACTTTTGGCTTTGCATTTTCACGCAAAGCCAAAAAAGAACCCCACCGCCCCGGCCCCGAGGATCACGAACACGGGGCTTACCGGGGTGAACTGGAGGATCACGAAACCGGCGGCCAGGAGGACAAAGTCCCGGGGGGTGAGGAGCGAGGTGCGCCCCATGCCCCAGGCAGCGGCGGCGACCAGCCCGACCACCGCCGGCAGGATGCCGTCCAGGGCCGCCTTCACCAGTTCCATGCTGCGCAGCCGCTCGTAACGGCTGGCGAGGAACAGCATCAGGATGGTGCCGGGGAGGAAGATGCAGAGCGTGGCGACCAGCGCCCCGGCCAGCCCTCCCCCCTTGAAGCCGGCGAAGGTCGCCAGCATCGCCAGGGGCCCCGGGGTGAGCTGGGACAGGGCCACCCCGTCGAGGAACTCGGTGAGGGTCAGCCAGTGGAGCTGATCGACCATGATCCGGTGCAGCAGCGGGATCAGGACATAGCCGCCGCCGAAAAAGATCAGGCCGATCTTCAGGAATATCCAGGCCAGCTTGACGATCCCCGCCATCAGGCGTGCTCCCTGCGGAACCAGGCCCGCGCCAGCGACCACAAGGCGGCGGCCACCAGGATGGCCAGCGCCCCCACCTTCAGGAAGGCCGCCGCCGCAAAGGCGGCCAGCGCCATCAGCCAGGCGCCCCGGCTCCTGACCTTCGATCTCGCCATCCCCGCCGCCGCCACCACGATCAGGGCGATGACCACCGGATTGGTCCCCTTGAGGGCGGACTGGAGCTGGGGGAGTTCGTGGAACCGGAAATAGAGCCAGGAGAGGAGGGAGATGAGAAAAAAGGAGGGGGAGATGAAGCCGACCGCCGCGGTGATCCCGCCGACAACGCCGCGCAGCTGGTAGCCGACGAAGGTGCTGGTGTTGAGGGAAAAGGGGCCGAGGATCTGGCCGAAGGCGAGGCCATGCATGAACTCGTCCAGGGTGACCCACCCCTTCTCGTAGACGCAGCAGCGCTCGATCAGGGAGACGATCGCCATCCCGCCGCCGAAGCCGGTGGCGCCGATGATGAAGAAGACCTCGAATATCTCCCGGAGGGGGACCTGCCGCTTCGGTTCCATGGCTGAATTTATAACAGGAAGCGCCGGCCCGGGCAAGGGAAAAGGCCGCCGCTTCGCGCGGCGACCTTCGGCTCCGGAACTGGCATCCAACCTGTTGCGGCGAGGGTGCGGTTACTCGGCGATGGTGAACTTCCCGTCCTTCGCCAACTCCACGGCGGCGTTGAGGAATTTCACGGAGAGCCCCTTGTCCTTCAGGACATCGTACCCCATCTCCGAGCGGGCGCCGGTGGAGCAATAGATCAGGAGCGGCTTATCCCGCGGGAGCTCGGCATGGCGCTTGGCCATCTCTTCAGCGGGGATGTTGAGCGCCCCCGGCAGATGCCCCCCGGCGAATTCCTCGCCGGAGCGCGCGTCAACGATCAGCGCACTGCCGTCCTGCAGCGCCCTCTTGAAGTCGGCGGGGCTCACTTCGCCCGGCCCGAGCTTGCGGCTGTAGCTGATGGAGGCCGCGGCGGCGCCTTTCTTCAGCTCATTGCCGGCAGTCTGCCAGGCGGCGGTCCCCCCGGAGAACATGGTGGCGTTCAGGTAGCCCCAGTCGCGCATGGTTTCCAGCGCCGACCGCAGCTCCGCCCCGTTGTCGCCGTAGAAGACGATGGCGGTGCCCTTGTACGACGGGAACAGTTTTTCCGCCGCGCCGAGCTGTGCCGCCGGGATGTTGACGGCCCTCGGTATATGCCCCCCCTCCACCGCCGCGGCGGCGCGCAGGTCGATCAGGACGATGTTGCCGCTCTTCACGAACTCCACGGTCGATTCGGTGTCGAATTCCGCCTTTCTCCAGCCCGGCTCCCCCTCGGCGAACACCCTGATGTCGCCGTAGCCGAACTTCTGCGCCAGGGCCGCTGATTTGGGGCTCAGGACACAGGTGAGGCCGCCGCAGTAGAAAATGAGAGGGGTGCCTTTATCCGCCGGGAGGAGTTTTTCCCCCTCCTTCTCCAGCTCCGCAAACGGTATGGAAACCGCGGTCGGCAGGTGACTTTCCCGGTACTTGGCCGGCGGCCGCGAATCGATCAGCAGGTAATTGCCGGCGGCCGCCCCCTTTCTCACCAGCCCCGCCAGCTCCGCGGCCTTGATCTCCCTGACCCCCGCCGGCAGCTTGGCGACCACCCTGGTGATGGAGGTTGCCAGGTTCCCCTGCTCCCCCGCCCGGTAATCGATGGCGACCACGTCGTCCGGCTGGATCTCCCTGACATCCCTGGCATTGGAGAAGACGGTGGCATCGCCGTAGCGGAACACCATCACCCCCCGGTTTTCCACGGCCACGGAACGGTCTTCGCCTTGCCGGCAACCACCTTCACCTTCCCCTTCACCTCTTCGGCCCCGGCATGACCGGCAACCGTCAGCAGGAACGCGGCCAGGACCGAGAAAAAGGTGCCGATGTTTCGCTTGATCATATCCATTTGAATCCTCCCGACATAGAGTCAGCTGACTGCTTCGGCCGTCACCCGGATGATGTTTTTTTAACATATGCCGCAGCGGATGTAAATTGTTAAATATGAATAATATGCTGATTTACGCACGAGGAAAGCTCCGCGCCGACAGGAAGCCACCAGCGCGGCATCCGCATCGGCCAAATTATCAATTTTGAATTAATGAACCATGCCAGGGTCTATTCTGCTGCTAGTTGTTCCTGGCGGTGCCACGTCAGGTGCGGCATATTCCCATGGGGTGCCATCAACTTTGGTCAGCATGACAGATCTTGCAATATCGTCCATTCCGTA
>JAMPXD010000046.1 GCA_023701365.1 Geobacteraceae bacterium | reverse complement strand
GCTGGCCCGGCGCGAGCTGTATTTTTCAGGGATGTACTGCGGCCTTCCCCTGGCGCTCCTGTCCGTCGGCAGCGACGGCAGGAGGGAGCAGTCGCTGGTTACCGACCAGGATTATCTCTTCCTCTACGGGTCGGCGGGGCAGGCTTCCCAGTACGATGACCAGAGCGCCGATTTCTTCGGGATGCTCGGCTCGGTGTTCGCGACGAAGCTGGAGGAAGCGGGCATCGCCAAATGCAGCGGCGGGATCATGCCGGTCAACGACGAATGGCGGGGTTCGCTGCCGCAATGGCAGGAGCGGCTGGTCTCCACGTTCCGCTTCGAAAAAACCGACTGGGAGAAGAATGTCCTCAATCTCATCGCCCTCATGGACGCCCGCTTCGTATCCGGCGACCGGGACCTCGGCTTCGCACTCGGGCCGCTGGTCCGTTCCATGGCGCGGGATAATTTCCAGGCGATCCAGAACATGGCCCGGGTGGTGAGCGCCATGCGGCTGCCCAAGGGGTTTCTCCGGCGCTTTGTGGTCGAGGCCGAGGGGCCGTACAAGGGTGAGTTCAACCTCAAGGTGCTCGCCTGGATGCCGCTGGTCATGTGCATCCGGCTCTTGGCGGTCAACTTCGGGGTAGAGGAGACTTCAACCCTGAAGAGGATCGAACGGCTCCAAGGCGAGGGGTGCTTTTCGGAAAAGATGGCGGCTGAGCTGACCGATGCCTATCACCTCCTCACCGGGCATCGAATCCTCCAGCAGATAAAGAGACTGAAAAGGATCATCGATCATGATTGCTACCTCAATCCGTACGAGCTCCAGGACCGCGAGCGTAAAGAGTTGTGGCGGGCGATAGACGCAATTGAGGAGTTGCAGAGCATGATCCGGAGTAACTTCTGGATCGCGAGCAAGGTTGAAAGCATCGCACTTTCAAGACGGTGAGGGCTGGGACTCGGTGCGGAACCCCTTTTTTGTGCTTGACATTATGCCGATAGGCAGCATAATATCTAGTATACAAGAGAAAATGGATCGCAAGCAACGGCCAGGTTTGCAGTGTAGTCTCTTGCGAAAGTGGATTCTCATCGTAGGAGCGCCGCCCCCGGCGCGATATCTGGCTGAAATCGCGGCGAGGGCGCCGCTCCTACATCTAATATTGGATAGTTTTGCAAGAAGCTCTCAAGCTTGCTTTATTTTTAAAATGTCTTGTATGCTAGAAATAATACAAGGGCACTGCGGAGGTGATCATGGACATCAGGACAAAGGTTAAGCAACTCGCCGCGCGGATGCACGACAATCCCCAGTACCGGACTCAGGGGGCTGTCCTGTTCGTGGACCTGGAACGTCGCGAGCATTTCCGCAAGTACCTCCCGCCGGAGGTTCTCCGTACCTTTCTCACCAATCGCGGCGCGAACATGTACCTGCTCTACAACCTCCTGCTGGACGGCAGGGAGCCGCTTGATCCCCAGATCCCGCTGATCTTCGGCAGCGGGGCACTGACGGGAACGGTTCCAACGGCCACGCGCGGCAATGTCAGCAGCATTTCTCCGGAAAGCAACGCCATCCTCGACAGCAACTGCGGCGACGCCTTCCCCACGTTTCTCAAATTCCACGGCTACGATCACCTTGTCCTGTACGGCCAGGCCGCCGAATGGACCCTCCTCCAGCTCTCCAACCAGGAGGTAAGCTTTCATGACGCCACCCCCTATGTCGGGCTGGATAATACCGATGTTGCCCACGCCATCGAAAGAGACTTTTCCTGCAGCGAGCGCAAGGATATGGCCATGGCCCGCATCACCAGCGCCGGTGAGAACCTGGCCCTCTGCTCCGGCATCATGGGCGGGGTCAAGGCCATCTATGCCCGGGGCGGCGCCGGCGCCAAGATGGGATCGCTCAAGCTGAAAGCCGTCATGATACTGGGGCGCGGCGACCAGCCCGCACTATCTCCGGCCTTTAAGGAAAACAACAAGGAAATCGCCCAAAAAATCCTGTCGACCAGCGTGATCAAGAATGCCCTGAAAACCGTCGGGACTCCGTTCCTTTACAAGCCGAGCCGGATTCTCTGCGCCATGGGGACAAAAAACAACCAGGACACCAGCTGGGATGCATCCCTCGATGCCGACAACTTCGACGTCTATCGTCCCGGCATGGACGGTTGTTTGAAATGCCCGGTCCGCTGCCGCCCCCTCAACGACCTTACCCCCGAAGGGAAGGGGGGGTGGGGCGCCAAGGCACTCAGGGGGCTGACCGGAAACGCCAGCTACGACCAGAAACAGGCGGGGCTGGTGCACGGCAAGGAGAAAACGTACCGGGGCATCAATGGCGACGGCAGCTACGATCGCTACGACAGGGGCGACGGCCCGGAGTACGTCACGTTGCAGAAAATGGGCCCCATGATCGGCATTAAGGAGCCCGAGCAGGTCCTGCGCCTCAATAACATTCTCAACGAACTGGGCATCGATTCGGCCAGCGCCGGCAGCGCCATCTCCTGGGCCATGGAACTCTACCAGCGCGGCATCATCACCAGGGAGGATACGGGGGGGCTTGAACTGACGTGGGGAAACTACGAGGTCGTGGAAAAGCTCCTCTTCATGACGGCCAAACGTGAGGGTTTCGGAGACGTCATCGCCGACTCAAGCCGGGCCGTGGAGCGGGGAAGGTACCCTGAGGAGGCCCTTAAATACCGGATGGCGGTCAAGGGGCTGTTCCAGTCCGATCCCCACGATGCGCGCATTATAAAAGGATTTGCCCTGGGACTCGCCGTGGCGACCCGCGGCATGGATCACCTGCGCAACAGGCCCACGCTTGAGATCAACGCCAAGATCAACGATAACCGCGGACTCAAGACAGCCCTCTACGGCGGCCATGTGGCGGCGGAGCCCAACAGCTACGAAGGGAAGGAATATGCCGTCCGCAGGTGCGAAAATACCTATGCCGTCGGCGACGCCGTCGGCATGTGCCGTTTCTCCACCACTCTCTTCAACTCTCCCTCCACCGCCGACTATGGGGACTTCGCCCGGCAGCTGACGGAATTGACCGGAGAGGAATTTACCGCCGGGCAACTGGATGAGATCGGCCGCAATATCAGCGGCGTCGAGCGGCTCATCAATTGCCGCATTGGCTTGACGGAGAAGGACGATACCCTCCCGGACCGCTGGTTTGACGAGGAAGTGACGGTCGGCCCCTTCGCCGGGGAGAAAATCGACCGGACCAGGTTCGAAGCGCTCAAGAGCCGTTTCTACGCCATCAGCGGGCTCAACTCTGCCGGTGCGCCGTCTCTCGATTGGCATCGCCGCCTTGCAAAAGTGGTCACCGGCTTTGCCGTCGAAGTCATCCTCCCCCATGACATTCGGGAAGCCCCGGAGGGGGCGGTTATCGTCGACCAGCCGGTTGCCACCGTTAGCGAACTGCGAGAGGCCCTGAACAAGCGGCTTCCCCATGCGGTCAGGCAGCTCGGAGACAGTTCGTTGAACGTCTTGGTGAACGGCGCCATGGTGCTTGCAAACGAAGGGACCTTTCCCGTCCGGAGCGGGGATGAGATCACCTTCCTCCGTCTTCTCGGCGGAGGATAAAGGTGGGGCGCAGGTGGCGCAGCATCCGCGCAGGCACCCCATTAGTTACCCTGGCGGGTCGGGCGATGGCTCCAAGGGTGTGCCGGGCCGCGCCGGGTCGTTTTCGTGGATGCGACCCAGGCGATAGGCGAGTTGCCGCCGGGTCAGACCGAGCAATCTGGCCGCTGCGGAAAGGTTGCCGCGTGCCTTGTCCACCGCGGTTTCCACCAGCATCGCCTCGACCTGGCCCAGCGTCATGACGCCGTTGAAGACTGCCTCGCAAAGATCCTTCCCCGTTTCCCACCGGTTACTGTCGAAACCGCTGCTATAGTCGAGGCCGCCGTTGCTGTCGATGCCGAATTCCAGGGCGCGATTGTGGCTATATAGCGAAAACAGGTGGTCCACCTCGATACGGCTGCCGCTCGGGGCGAGAATCACGCCGCGTTCGACCATGTTCAGCAATTCGCGGATGTTGCCCGGCCAGGGGTAGGAGAGGAGCGCCCGCTTGGCCTTGTCGGTGAAGCCGCGCAGCTTCTTGCCATGGACCGCGGAGTATTTTTCCAGGAAGCGGTTGGCGAGGGGCGAAATGTCCTCCTTGCGCTCCCTGAGCGGCGGGATGTTGATCTGGAAGGCGTTGAGCCGGTAGTACAGGTCCGAGCGGAATTTCCCCTCCTTGACCAGCAGCCTCAGGTCGATGTTGGTCGCCGCGACCAGTCGCACGTTGACCTTGCGGATTTTGTGGTCGCCGAGCCGCTCGATCTCCCCTTCCTGCAGCACGCGCAGCAGCTTGGCCTGCGCCGAAAGAGGCAGGTCGCCGATCTCGTCGAGGAACAGGGTGCCGCCGTCGGCCCGCTCGAAGCGCCCGGGGCGGGAGGCGAGGGCGCCGGTGTAGGCGCCCTTTTCCACGCCGAACAGCTCGGATTCCACCAGATCGTGCGGAATGGCGGCGCAATTAATGGCGATGAACGATTCGTTGCGGCGGGCTCCCATTTCGTGCAATGACCGGGCGAACACTTCCTTGCCGACGCCGGTCTCGCCCAGAAGCAAGACGGTGATCTGGCTGTTTGCCGCCTGCTTGAGCAGTTCATAGGCGGCCCGGAAAGCCGGGGAATTACCCACTATGTCCGCGGGCAGTTTTTCCTTCTCGTTTATGGCCGAACGCAGCTGCACGACCTGGGTTTGCAGGTCGATGAGCTGTTCGGCAATCGACTCCCGGTTGAAGAAGCGGGTGTAATTGGCCGCATCCTCCCATTCATCGAGGGGCTTGCCGATGATGCGGCAGTTGTTGTCGCCCATGCCGGAGCATTCGGCTTCCTTGTACAGGACCGGCCGGCCCATGAAGGCCGAGGTGTAGCCGCAGGCATAGCCGATCTGGCTCCAGCACACCGGTTCGGTATGAGCGCCGTAGTGCCTGCGGTGCCATTGGCCTTCCCAGGAGTTTTCCCAGAGGAACTCGCCGTAGAACTTGCCGGCGACCCGGTCGAATTGAACCCTGATCGGGGTAACCTTGACGATCCCTTCCAACATGTGGAGCTTCGGGCCGGTCATGAAGATTTCCATATCGCTCGCGCCCTGGGCGCGGGTGCTGACCAGCTCGGCATCGCGCACGCCGGAGGCGTAACCCATGCGGGTGATAATCTCTCGGGCGCGGTACATGCCGAGAGTCTCGATCAACTCCTCGCGCATCGTGGCCTGCGCCTCGGCGTGGACCATGAGCATGCGGTGCTCGTGCAGCCATATCTGGCCGGTTTCCGGGCAGAAATGCACCCGTGCGCGCAGATCGTCGGTGGTCGCATCGTAGCTGCTTCTCCTGCTGCTGCGGAGCTTGGTCATGGTCATCCTGTCAACTTCCTGATTATCGCTGATCTTCAGCTATTCAGCTTCCTCCCCCTTCAAGGGGGAGGTTAGGAGGGGGATGGGGGGCTTCGAGGCTGCCAGCACCCATCCCCACCCCGCCCCTCCCCTTGAAGGGGAGGGAATTTTTGGGTGCTGCTGAAGATCAGCGATAATCAGGATCAACTTTGATGCGCCGGTTCGCTTTCGTGCAGGCGTCCGAGGCGATAGGCGAGCTGGCGCCGGGTCAGTCCGAGCATCCTGGCCGCTTTGGAGAGGTTGCCGCGCGCTTTGTCCACGGCGGTTTCGACCAGCATGGCTTCCACCTGTTCCAGCGTCATGACGCCGTTGAAGACCGCTTCACAGAGGTCTTTCCCGGTCTCCCACGGGTTGAGGTCGAGACCACCGTCGCTGCCGAGGCCGAATTCCTGGGTGTGATCGTTGCCGTATGCCGAAAACATCTGGTCTATCTCGATACGGCTGCCGCTCGGGGCGAGAATCACGCCGCGTTCGACCATGTTCAGCAATTCGCGGATGTTGCCCGGCCAGGGGTAGGAGAGGAGCGCCCGCTTGGCCTTGTCGGTGAAGCCGCGCAGCCTCTTGCCGTGGACCGCGGAGTATTTTTCCAGGAAGCGGTTGGCGAGGAGTGAAATGTCCTCCTTGCGCTCCCTGAGCGGCGGGATGTTGATCTGGAAGGCGTTGAGCCGGTAGTAGAGGTCCGAGCGGAACTTGCCTTCCTTGACCAGCAGTCGCAGGTCGATGTTGGTTGCCGCGACCAGTCGCACGTTGATCTTGCGGGTTTTCTGATCGCCAAGCCGCTCGATCTCCCCTTCCTGTAGCACGCGCAGCAGCTTGGCCTGCGCCGAAAGGGGGAGGTCACCGATCTCGTCGAGAAACAGCGTGCCGCCGTTGGCCCGCTCGAAGCGCCCGGGGCGGGAGGCGAGCGCGCCGGTGTAGGCCCCCTTCTCGACGCCGAACAGTTCGGATTCCACCAGATCGTGCGGGATGGCGGCGCAATTGATGGCGATGAACGATTCGCTGCGGCGGCTCCCCATATCGTGCAATGACCGGGCGAACACTTCCTTGCCGACGCCGGTCTCGCCCAGCAAAAGGACCGTGATCTGGCTTTTCGCCGCCTGTTTGAGGAGTTCGTAGGCTGTCCGGAAGTTCCGGGAATTGCCGATGATGTCGGCGGGGAGTTTTTCCTTCTCCCCTATGGCCGAACGCAACTGTACGACCTGGGTTTGCAGGTCGATGAGCTGCTCGGCGATCGACTCCTGGTTGAACAGGCGCGTGTATTCGGCCGCGTCCTCCCATTCTTCAAGGGGCTTGCCGATGACGCGGCAGTTGCTGTCCCCCATGCCGACGCATTCGACTTCCTTGTACAGAATGGGGCGGCCCATGAAGGTCGAAGTGTAGCCGCAGGCATAGCCGATCTGGCTCCAGCACACCGGTGCGGAATGGGCGCCGTAGTGACGCCGGTGCCATTGGCCTTCCCAGGAGTTTTCCCAGAGGTCCTCGCCGTAAAACTTGCCGGTGGCACGGTCGGCTACAAGCTTGAGGGGTGTGCTTTTGACGATCCCCTCCAGCGTGTGCAACTGCGGGCCGGTCATGAACGCTTCGATATCGCTCGTGCACCGGGCACGCGTGCGGATGAGCTCGGCATCGTGCACCCCGGACGCATAGCCCATGCGGGTGAAAAGCCCGCGGGCGCGGTCCATGCCGAGAGTGTCGATCAAATCCTTGCGCAGGCCTGCCAGCGCTTCGGCATGGAGCAGGAGCATGCGGTGCTCGTGCAGCCATATCTGGCCGGTTTCGACGCTGAAATGCACCTGTTCGCACAGATCGTCGCTGGTCACGTCGCAGATAGTTTTCCCGATACTGCGGAGCTTGGTCATGGGCGTCCTCGATCCCTCATTTTATACCAATCTTCCGCAGCGCATACAGCCACCTCTGTAGGAGCGCCTTCATGCGCGATTCCGCCCGTCAATCGCGGCCAAAGGCCGCTCCTACGGGTTCGGATTGATTCTTGCGGAAGATCCGTACCAAACATAAGAAACTTGCTGATTTGGAGGGCGGGCGGATATGCCTATTTTTTGTAACAATGTTACATTGACATACACATCTAATATTATCAAGAAAGAAAAGTGCAGATGATGGCTTTGATGAGTTCGGCAGGCTCTGGCACCGCTAAAATAGCAAGATCCCATCGATTGTAGTCCCCCAGATTCGCTCCCACCGGCAGTTCAACAAATTGGTCAAAACGATTCGGTCCGCTCCGTAAAAACTTACAAAAATGTCAAGTGTCGCTTGGGACGGACCGTACCGCGGGTTGTCCGCAAAAAGCCGTTTCAGGAAATGTTTTATGCCTGAACTCACCGTCATTTCCAGTGATTCCACTGGGTATTCGGCACCATTGGCAACTCCGTTGCGACTGTCTTGCGGAATATCAAAAACAGTGTTTGGCACAAGCCATGCTTATATATCGCTTGTCTGGCTGGGAATTCGGCATGCTGACCGGGCATGTAGCCTGGCAGATAATTTATAAGAACAGCGTTTGTATTTGGCTGACGTAGCGGACGCCGCCGTGGCAGAAGCAACGTCAGTCCATAATCAATGAAGGCATCTGCAAATCAGAAAGGAGAGCGAAATGGAATTTCCCAGTCCGCATGAGGTCGAGACCATTCCCGGAACCGAAGGTTGGAAGCGGATGTATCCGTACTACTATCAATTCACCACCGACGACCCGAAACGCAAGCAATACGAGGAGCAGGCCTTCTGGTTTTACGATGGTCTCCATTACCCCGAACCGATCTACCCGTTCGACACGATCTGGGACGAGGCCTGGTACCTGGGGCTGTCCCAGTTTAACAACCGTCTCTTCCACGTACCGCCGTCGCGCGGCATCGACCATCGCATTCTCAACGGCCGCGTCTACATCTCGGCGGTGCCGGTGACGGAACCCGAGGAGATCGGCAGCCGCGTCCCGAACTTCATGGAGCGCGCCGGATACTACTACCAGAACTGGGATACGCTCGAAGCAAAGTGGAAAGTTAAAATGGAGGGTATCATCAGGGAACTCGCGGAATTGCCGCTTTCGCGTCTGCCCGATCTTGAGGACCTCAGCGTCGTCACCGAAGGGGTCGGCGAATCCAAGGGTTATCACCTGCTCAAGGCCTATGACGACCTGATCGATCTTGGCATCAAGTGCTGGCAGTACCACTTCGAGTTTCTCAACATCGCCATGGCCGCCAACGTCGTCTTCATAGAATTCGTCCAGAAGCTGTTCCCGAGCATTCCGCTGCAGCGCATAACGCAGATGGTCGCGGGTATCGATGTGATATTGTACCGCGCCGACGATGAGCTGAAGAATCTGGCGAAGAAGGCTATCGAGCTGGGAGTCGAGCAGGCCGTGACCTCCAGCCGGGAGTGGACGCAGGTCGAGGCGGCGCTGAAGGCGTCCCCTAAGGGGCAGGAATGGCTCGCGGCCCTCGAAGCAGCCCGTTACCCCTGGTTCTATATCTCCAACGGTACCGGCTGGTCACACAAAGACCGTTGCTGGAACGACGATCTGAACATTCCGTTGACTGGTATCGTCACTTACATCGAGAAGATCAGGCTGGGCGAGAAGATTGACCGGCCGACGGAGGAGGTGCGTGTCGAGCGTGACCGCATCACCGCCGAATATCGCGATCTGATCGAGACGGATGATGACCGCAAGGCCTTCGACGAGTTGCTCGGCACCGCCAGGCTGGTCTTCCCCTATATGGAAAACCACAATTTTTACGTCGAGCATTGGTTCCACTCCGTCTTCTGGGGAAAGATGCGGGAAGTGGCGGCGATCATGAAGGAGCATGGCCTGATCAACGAAATCGACGACATCTTCCTGCTGCGCCGCGACGAGATCAAGCAGGCGCTGTGGGACCTGGTCACGGGGTGGGCGACCGGGGTGACGCCGCGCGGCACTACGGTGTGGCCGCCGGAGATCGCCTGGCGCAAGGGAGTGATGGAGAAATTCTACGAGTGGAGTGCGCCCCCCTCCATCGGCATTGCGCCGGAAGTGATCACGGACCCCTTCGCTATCGTGTTGTGGGGGGTAACCAACAGTTCCATCTCTAATTGGTCTGAGGTTCAGGGGAATGAGGATACTGACAGCATCACCGAGCTGAAGGGGTTTGCCGGCAGTCCCGGCGCCGTCGAGGGTAGGGCACGGGTCTGTCTCAGCACGAGCGAAATCAGCCTGCTGGAGAACGGCGAAATCCTGGTTTCACGTACTACCGCGCCGTCATGGGCGCCGGCCTTTACCAAGATCAATGCCTGCATTACCGATGTGGGGGGCGTGATGAGCCACGCGGCGATCAACTGCCGTGAATACGGGATGCCGGCGGTGGTCGGCACAGGTCACGGGACGAAGATCATCAAGACCGGCATGATGCTCCGAGTCGATGGTACGACCGGAGTCGTTACCATCGTTCGATAAGCGCGGCAGATAAAGAGAGGTAACCATGAATAACACAGCGGCAGTCAACGACAAAATGTCCCGCTATCTCAAGATGGCAGCTGGTGCGGCAGCCTCGGGCACCCCCGTGGTCTGCTGGTTCGAGGAATGTCTGAAGGATTCGGTGCCTCTGGTGGGCGGCAAGTGTTCCTCGCTCGGCGAGCTGATCAACGCCGGCGTGCGCGTGCCGCCGGGCTTCGCGCTCACCACCGAGGGGTATCGGCGCTTCATGGCCGATGCGGGGATCGATCGGGAGATCCAGTCCATGGTGACGGGCATCGATGCCCAGGATCTGGATGCCCTGGAGAAGGTCAGCATGGCGATCCGCGAGATGATCGAGGCCCAGCCGTTCTCCACGGAAATAGAGGACCTGGTGGCCGAAAACTACCGGAGGCTCTCGGTGCGCAGCTGCATGCCGGCGGTTCCGGTGGCCGTGCGCTCGAGCGCCACGGCCGAGGACCTCGCCGGCGCGAGCTTCGCCGGCCAGCAGGACACCTATCTCTGGGTCCGCGGCGCGGATGATGTGCTGCACCACATGCGCCGCTGCATTTCCAGCCTTTATACGGGCCGGGCCATCGCCTACCGGGCCAACCATGGCTACTACGACGAACAGATGGCGATCAGCGTCGGCGTGCAGAAAATGGCGAACTCGTTCACGGCGGGGGTGATGTTCACCATTCATCCGACCAACGGCGACCGTTCGGTGATTGTCATCGACTCAAACTACGGTTTCGGCGAATCGGTGGTCTCGGGGGAGGTGACCCCCGATAACTTCGTCGTCAACAAGGTAACGCTGGAGATCCTCGAACGGACCATCTCGCAGAAGGATATCTACTACACGGTGGATCAGAAGACGCAGAAGCCCCGGGCCATCGAGGTGCCCCTCGAGCGGCAGAAGGTGCAGTCGCTGTTGGACGACGAAATCACCGAACTGGCCTGGATGGGGAAACAGATCGAGAAGCATTACGGGCAGCCCATGGACATCGAGTGGGCGGTGGACAAGGACCTTCCTTTCGGCGGCAACATTTTCATTCTGCAGGCGCGTCCCGAGACGGTATGGAGCCAGAAGAAGCAGCAGACCGTCGCCAAACCGGGCGCATCGGCCATGGATCATATCCTGGCCGGCATACTTGCGGGGAAACGGTTGAAGTAGCAATTAGCGTAATAAGGCCAGCGGCTTTTTTACAAAACTACAAACCATGGAGGAGCTAACAATGAGCAAAGCCCCAGACGTAAAACCGATCAACGACATCCGCAGTTACATCGCAGCCCTTGAGGCCCACGGGGTTTTACACCGCGTGAAGGCGGAGGTGGACTGGAAGTTCGAGCTCGCCCACGTATCCAAGGTGAACGAAGAGCAGAAAGGCCCGGCGCTGCTCTATGAGAATGTAAAAGGGCATACCATTCCGGTCTTCACCAGCGCCTTCACCACACCCGAGCGGATCGCCATCTGCCTGGAGCAGGATCCATCGCTGTCGATGTGCCAGCTTTCCCGGAAGTGGATGGAGCTGACCACCAAGCAGATGATCAAACCCACGTTTGTCGACAATCCGCCGGTTATGCAAAACATCATCGCGGAGGATGCGGTCGACCTTGAAAACTTTCCGGCCCCCTGGTTTTATCCCGATGACGGCGGCCGCTTCTTCGGCACATCAGGTTATCTGGTGACCCAGGACCCGGACACCGGCTGGACCAACTTGGGCACCTACCGTTCGCAGATTCTGGGCAAGAACATCCTCGGCTCACAGATCATCGCTGGCAAGCACGGCGAATTCCACATGAAGAAGTACCAGGAGCGCGGCGAGAAGATGCCCGTCGCCTACGTGGTGGGCGGCGATCCGGTGCTGTTCCTGGCCAGCTCCACCCTGGTCAGTGCCCAGACGGACGAGTACGACGTGGGCGGTGCGCTGCGCGGCCGGCCGATCGAAGTGTTCAAGTCCGATCTCACCGGCCTGACCCTGCCGGCCAACGCCGAGATCATCGTCGAGGGGTGGATGGATCCGAACGAACTGATGGAGGAAGGACCGTTTGGCGAATACACCGGTTATTACTCGGGCAACAAGATGAAGGACTATCCCAAGCCGGTGATACGCGTGAGCCGTATCATCCACCGCACCAATCCGGTCTTCTGGTCAACCACGGTCGGCAAGCCGATCAACGACACCCACATGGTCCAGTCACTCAACCGTACCGCCACGCTGTGGCACGACCTGGAAACCATGAAGGTGCCCGGCATTCAGAGCGTCTACTTCCCGGCCGCAGCCACCGGTCGTTTCTGGGTCATCGTTTCCGTGAAGCAGATGTATCCGGGCCACTCGAACCACGTCGCCGACGCGGTAAACGGGAGCACCACCGGGCATTACGGTGTCAAGGGGATTATCGTCGTTGACCATGATATCGAGGCAGACGACATGGACCGTGTCTGGTGGGCGCTGGCCACCCGCTTCGATCCGAAGCGCTCGGTCCAGGTCATCACCCGCGGCCGTTCCACCCCGCTCGATCCGGGCCTGCCGATCGAGGCGCGCGATGTGGTCAGCCGTATTATCATGGACGCCTGCACCCCCTTCGAGTGGAAAAATAAACCGAACGAGATTTTCATGGATCGTGCGGTGCTGCAGAAGGTCTCCGACCGCTGGAATGAGTACGGCTTTAAGGGTGGAAGTCCCGTAGCCGACATGATTCCGAGGCTGACCAGGCCGGAGGTTGTCAAGAAGGCAAAGTAGACGGAAGAGGGCGGGCGGCTCCGGCCGCCTGCCCAAGCCGCAAACACATACAGAGGGAGTACGGACCATGACCCAGAAAAAGGGCATCATCATCATCTGCAACCTGGATACCCGGGGCGAGGATATCATCTTTGTCAAACACCTGATAGAGGAACGGGGACATACGGCCTATTTCCTTGATTTCAGCATGGAGGAGCCGCCTCCCTTCCCCGGTGACATCACCTGTGAACGGGTGGCGCAGCGGGGCGGCATGACGATTGAAGCGGTGCGTGAATGTTACCGCTCCGATCGCGACCGGGCGATGCAGAACCAGATTAGAGGTGCGATATCGATCGTCGCCGATATGATGGAAGAGGGAAAAGTCCAAGGGGTCTTCGGGGTTGGCGGTGGCACTTCTTCCCTGGTCGGCACCAGCGTCATGAAGAGTTTGCCCTTCGGGATGCCCAAACTCATGGCCTCCCCCATGGCGTCGCACCCGGCCTACGTTGACAAGTACGTCGGCACCCACGACATCACCATGCACCACACGGTGCTCGACGTGGTGAAGATGAACCCGCTCCTGAAAGCGCAGATTACCAATGCGGTCGGCGCCATCTGTGGCATGGTCGAGATGACCCAGGGCACGAACATCCGATTCGACAAGCCGTGCGTCGCCATCTCCTCGTTCGGCTTCGGCGAGATGGCGGTACAGGCCGCGCTGTCCATGCTGGATGAGGCCGGCTTCACCCCCATCGTCTGCCACGCGCAGGGGAAGGGGGACAGGGCGATGGAGGATATGATCCGCAGCGGCGCCTTCCACGGGGTGCTCGACATCTGCACCGGCGGCATCGTCGAAAACCTGTTCAAGGGGAACCGCGATCCCGGTCCGGACCGGCTGAAGGCGGCCGTGGAGGCCGGCATTCCCATGGTGCTGGCGCCCTGTGGTCTCGACATCCTCTCCTACGGCGGCCGCGCCGACATGCTGGAGAAGACGAAGGACCGGCCGCAGTACGTGCAGGACTCGCTCCGCGTCCAGGTACGCACTACCGCCGACGAGCTGCGTCAGGCCGCCGATGTTATCGCCGAGCGCCTCAACCGGGCCAAAGGTGGGTGGACCTTCCTGATTCCGCTCCAGGGCTGGTCGTCACAGGACAAGGAAGGGCGGATCATCTACGACCCGGCGGCAGACGCCGCCTTCGTCGCACGGCTGAAAGAAAAGCTTGCAGATCCCTTTCACGTCAAGGAGGTCGACCTCCACCTGTACACGCCGGAATTTGCACGCGTCGCCGTTGACGAGTTCGTGCGGCTGTATAAGGGGGCGCCGCCGGCGCTGGCTGCGGCGTGATGATCCGCTTCCGAAAGCTGATCGTATCTAAAAAGGAGAATGGGCAATGATCGTGCGCAACTGGATGCAATCCAATCCAATAACAATACCGAGCGATACGCTAGCCTCGGAAGCAAAGCGTCTCCTCATCGACGACAATCAGAATGCCCTGCTGGTGGTGGACAATGGGCGGTTGCGCGGCCTGCTGACGCGACACAACATGCTGCGCATGGGTCACTACGTAACCCGCACCCAGAATCCGGACGAATTGAGCTTCTTCGTCAATCAGCTCAAGGTGCGCGACATCATGGTGCGCAATCCCGCCACGTTGCAGGCCGACGACACCATGGAGCATTGCCTGGTTTACGGCAAGGAACTGATTGTGGCCCAGTTTCCCGTCCTGGAAGGGGAGCGGGTGGTGGGGATCATCTCGGCCAACGAGATTTTCCAGCTCGCCGCGCACCTGCTCGGCGCCTGGGAGCGACGCAACGGCATTACCTTGCCGGCGCTCAAACTCGGCCCCGGCGTGCTCGGTAAGATCACCGATGTGGCGGAAGCCTCGGGCGCCATAGTGCAGGCGATTTATCCGGTTGCGCATCACGATAAAAAGGCAATCGACGGCTACCCGGAGAAAACGGTCATCCTCCGCTTTCACGCCCCCGATATGGAACAGGTCGTTTCCGCGCTGGAGGCGGCGGGCTTCTTCCCGGTCAGCGGGAAATGCTGATGGCTGAAGGATGAGTAGTTACATAACGGCAATCAAGCGGCATATACGGGAGGTATAACTCATGGGTCTTCCATTGGTGGTAGCGATAACCGGCGCGACGGGCGTAATCTACGGGGTGGAGATGCTGCGCGTGTTGAAGGAACTGGGTGAGGAAACCCACCTCATCGTGAGCGAGGCCGCGGGGATGAATCTCGCGATCGAGACCGATTACTCCCTCGACGATGTCAAGGGATTGGCGAACGTGGTCTACGACAACAAGGATGTCGGCGCCGCCGTCGCCAGCGGCTCGTTCCGCACCTGCGGCATGATCGTCGCGCCCTGCACCGTGAAAACGCTCTCGGCCATTGCCAACTCGTTCACCTACAACCTGGTGGTGCGTGCCGCCGACGTGACGCTCAAGGAACGGCGGAAGCTGGTGCTGATGGTGCGCGAGACACCGTTGCACAAGGGGCACCTCGATCTCATGGCGCGCGCCGCCGATTGCGGTGCGGTGATCCTGCCGCCGATGCCGGCGTTCTACCATAAGCCCGAGTCGATCATGGACATCATTCACCAGAGCATCGGCAAGGCTCTCGACCAGGTTGGCATCGAGCACACGCTGTTCAAGCGCTGGACCGGGCACGACGTTAAGGAGCAGCGAAAGGAGATGTTGCACATTGCAGTATGAGCGAGTCGTTACCGCGTGATGTTGCGGCCTTTACTAGCGAATCTTCAATACAGCTTCCTGGCCTGCGAAATCTCAACTTTAACCAAGCAATTAAAAGAGGAGACGAGGTATGAGTTTTCAGATGAAGCATCCTGTGCTGGGGGTTTTGGCAACTTTTCTCGTGGTTGCGCTGTCGCTGTGGATTTCCGTGTCCATGGCGCCGATGACGATGATCGCATGGGTCACCCTGCTGCTCGTCGCGATGGTGCCTCCCCAGATCGTGTTGACTCTGGCCTTGCAGGGGCAGCACCCGGCCTCTCTGGCGAGGTTGCCCCAACCGTTGCGCGGTGTGGCCTTCTGCGCCCTGACGGCGATCATCGGGCTGCCGATTGCCGCAGTGGCGAACGCTACGCTGGGAGGCGGCCTCACGCCGCCGACCCCCTTTGTGAACATGTTCCTCATCCTGGGTGTGTGCGTCACCCTGGGGCTGGTTGCCCCATTCCAATGCTGGCCGTTCTCGGCAATTTTCCCGAAGCGGCCGCTGCTCATGGGGGCGAGCATCCTGGTGGGTGCTTATGCTATCTCGGCGCTCCTCTTTAATACCCTCTTCAATTTTGATTTTCTGCAGGGCGCACCGTTCTACCGAGCGGACTTGAATCCCCATGGCCTCTTCATGGCGTGGATACCACTGATCTTCGCCCTGACCTGCTTTGTGGTGATCCTCTGTCTGGTCCTCCTGGATTTCTGGCCGGTTGCCGCGCTTCCCCCGCTGATTCCGGCTGTCGGCAAACAGCCGCTGTTCGGCATTGTCAGCGCCATATTCATCGCCCTCGTCGCTTCGGGCATCTGGGCGCTGTTCGTCGGCAGCCTCCATATGGACATGGTGGTGTTCCTGATCCGGGTCATCATCAGTCTCATCTTCGGTATCTTCATTCTCCTGATCATGATGGAAGGCGCCCAGTTCGTAACTATCCCGCAGCCGGCCCGGGGCGGCGTGCTGATCCTGGTGGCTGTCGTCCTGTCGATGGCGAGCTTCGCCTTGTACAAGTTCGCCTGTCAGAATGCCTTCGGCCTGCCGAGCGGACCGCCGACCTATGACCGCGAGCTCTGGCTCGCCTCCGCCATGCTGGCCGTCACCTTTCCGATGATGGTCGCTTATGCCAACTTCTTCCAGTTCTGGCCATTCCGCTCCGCAGCAGGGGAGGGTAAGGGTGAATCTTGACGAGGAAGAGTGTTCGCCACAATCGCCTGATTTTGAGCATCATGTAGGAATGTAGCAAACCATAACCCCAATAGGAGGAATAAAATGAAGAGAGTCTCATGTCATCGAGTTATATCCACTCTGTGTCTTGCCGCCGTTTTTTCCATGCTGATCGCCGCTCAGAGCTGGGCGGGAGGAGGTCAACACTACCCCAACGGAGTGGAAGACTTTATGGTCGGCGCCCTGCCACCCCCCGGAACCTACCTCGTGAACTACATGTTACTTGTTCAGAAAAACTCGCTGCGAGACAACTCCGGTAATGCTCTTTCAGCGGATTTTAACGCCGGCGTGTTTGCGGAGGTGCCCCGCCTCATCTACGTTACCCCCTTCACCCTGCTCGGCGCCAATTGGGCTGTCCAGGCCTTCTTGCCCACCTACAGCGCTGATGTAACGGCTACATCAACAGCGATAGCGCCACTTAATTTTGATGCTAATGATAAAGGGGTTGGCGATATCATCTTCAGCCCGCTGATTTTGGGTTGGCACTTTGGCCCGGAACTCCATGCCGTATTTGCGCTGGACATGTGGGCGCCCACCGGCAACTACGACAATGCTAACCCCGCCACTCAGATCCTTTCCAAAAACCATTGGACCTTTGAGCCGGTCCTCGCCGTCTCCTACCTCAAGGAGGGTTTCGACATTTCCGCCAAGCTCATGTACGACTTCAATACCAGAAACAGCGATACCAGTACCGACCCCGGCCAGGAATTCCACATCGACTGGGCCTTGGGCTACAGCTTGAAAAACGGTCTGACTGGCGGTCTGGCCGGCTATAACTACTGGCAGATCACCGATGATGAAGTCAGCGGTGTCAAGCAACAAGACCAAAAAAGCGAAGTTGGGGGTGTCGGCGTTGCCATCAAATACTGGCCGAAGCAGGGACCGTTCAGCATGGTCCTCAAGCAGTATTGGGAGTACGGCGCGAAAAACATCGCTACCGGCCCTCAGACCCAGTTCAAAATCATCTATGCCTTCTAGTCTAGGTAAAAGGGTTGGATCACGCTCCTAAGGAACAATAACAGGCCTTTTAAGGGGTAGATAATAACTAACTAATAATAAAGGAGAAATTATGAACGCGGTGAAAAGATTCGTGATGGTTATCGCTATGCTTACACTCTCTATCTGGGTGTCCGCCTGCGCTACGGTTCCTCCTCAAGTCCCGGTCCAGGTGCAGAATGCCGTTTTTGCCAAGACGGGAGACACTGTCCACCTTTTCCACGGAGGAAGCAAGTTGGCCAGGGAGGAATTCTGCCTCAATGCAGTGGTCCCGGTCTATCGCTATGAAGGGAGATATTCCAGCCTCGGCAGCACCGGCTTGATACGTAATGAAGTAGGAAAGATCAAAATTACCAAGGACCTGGGCGAATATTACGTTGAAGGCGTTGTAGTCGAAGGAAGCATGAAAAGCGGTGATGTTGCCGTACAACCCCAGAGTGGGTGTTTGATAAATGTCCCGGAATCGGAGAAAAAATGAGTTCTTGAAAGGTTAACGGATGCGGCCGCCGGTTGTCCGGTAGGCCGTATCCGTTGAGCCTTGGAATAGTAAAAATTTCCCAATGATGGAGGTGGACCCAATGGATAAGCAGAAGATCTTGATTGTTGACGACAGCGAGCTGGTCCTGGAGCTGGGCCGGGACGCCCTGGAAGAGGCAGGCTATGAAGTGTTTACCGCCTCCAACGGGGTTGAAGCAAATAACTACATCTTTTCGGGGAACAAGCTGGACCTGATCATTTTCGATGTCATGCTGCCGGTTCTCGATGGGGACAAAAAAGCCAAGTTTCTGAGAGAAAAGGACATCGGCAAACATATCCCCATCCTGCTCATCTCCACAAAAAGTGAAGAGGAACTGACGCGGCTTTCCGCTGAAGCCGGGGTTGACGGATTTATCCATAAACCGTTCACTAATGTGGGGATAGTCGCCAGCGTCCGGCAGTTCCTGGCCAAATGAAGCCATTTAGCTCTGGGGAGATGACTTAAAACAGTCGAGACTGAAGATAAATAAAGAAGTAAGTGCTTATTCTCTCATTCTGTACGAGTTACGGAAATGATGAAAAAAGATAAATCCGATTATGCAATCCAGACAGTCGAGCATGCTCTCGACGTCTTGGAACAGTTTCTTGAAAATGCCGATGAACTTGGTGTTACTGAATTGAGTAATCGTCTGAATCTCCCTAAGAATAACGTATTCAGATTGCTGGCCACCTTGGAGTCACGAAACTATATCGAACAGGACAAGTTTTCGGAAGGGTATCGACTTGGGCCCAAGAATATACAACTCGGTCTGGCTGTCGTTAAGAGAATGAGGCTTCATCGGCAGTCTCGGCCTGTGCTGGAAGCGTTAGTTCGTGATTGCGACGAAACATCAGATATTGCGATCCTGCGAGGATCACACATTTTTTATCTCGATGCGGTTGAATCCAATCACCCTGTGCGCGTCGTCCCGCGAATCGGCATCTTGCTCCCGGCCTATTGCACTGCCGCCGGCAAAGTGCTTCTTGCCGGGTCAACCGACATGGTTCAGAAGAATTATCTCGCCGTCGAGGACTTTAAGCAAAATACGCCTAAAACAATCACCGACCGAAACGAGTTCATAAACCAGCTGGGGAATATAGCCATGCAGGACTATGCGCTGGAGGATGAAGAACTGGATGTGGAAGTAAGAGGCGTTGCCGCGCCGATTCGCGATTACACCAGGGGTGTCATTGGCGCGCTGAGCATTTTCGGTCCTACCGTGCGCTTCAGCAAAGCGAGAATGGATGATGAACTGGTCCCTTTGGTCAAGAAAGCAGCTGAAGAAATTTCCCAGCGGCTCGGGTATTGTGCCCCGGCGCCACGCCTGAGCAAGAAAAACGTTTTCTGCAGTGATATCTTTTCTGAAGTCGCGGTCACACCATGAACGCAGAGCGTTGTCGTATACTTTTAATCTTTTAATACTTGGAGGCCCTTGTTTTATGGAACAGTATGCAGTACTCTTCGCCCTGGTCTGCGCAGTGGCGGCAGTGGCCTATGGCCTGATTACCGCCCAGTGGGTCCTGGGGCTTCCCCAGGGAAGCGACCGGATGCGCCAGATCGCGGCGGCCATCCAGGAAGGGGCCGGCGCCTACATGAAGCGCCAGTACACGATCATCGCCGCGGTGGGCGTTGTCATGTTCGTGGCGCTGCTTGCCGCCCTGGGGTGGAAGACCGCCGTCGGCTTCGCCATCGGCGCGCTTTTCTCCGGTCTTACCGGTTTCATCGGCATGTTCGTCTCGGTCAGGGCCAACGTCCGGACCACCGAGGCGGCCAAGTCGGGGATTCACAAGGCGCTCAACGTCGCGTTCAAGGGGGGCGCCATCACCGGCATGCTGGTGGTCGGCCTCGGTCTCCTGGGCGTTGCCGGTTACTACCTGATTCTGCAAAAGCTCATGCCGGGCGCAGCGGTGAAGGATGTGGTCACCCAACTGGTCGGCCTCGGCTTCGGCGGCTCGCTGATCTCCATCTTCGCCCGTCTCGGCGGCGGCATCTTCACCAAGGGGGCCGACGTCGGCGCCGACCTGGTGGGGAAAGTCGAAGCCGGCATCCCCGAGGACGACCCGCGCAACCCGGCGGTCATCGCCGACAACGTCGGTGACAACGTCGGCGACTGCGCCGGGATGGCAGCCGACCTGTTCGAGACCTACGCCGTCACCCTGATCGCCGCCATGCTGCTCGGCGCCATCGCCTTCAACAACTTCGCCGGGGCGGTCAGCTATCCGCTCATCCTCGGCGGCATCTCCATCATCGCCTCCATCATCGGCACCTTCTTCGTCAAGCTCGGCGCCAGCCAGAAGATCATGCCCGCCCTCTACAAGGGGCTGATCGCCTCCGGGGTGATCGCCTGCATCGCCTTCTATTTCGTCACCGCCGCCATGTTCCCGGAGGGGAACCCGACCGGCTACAGCGCCACCAACATCTTCATCTCCGCCATCGTCGGCCTGGTGGTTACCGGCGCCATCTTCTGGATCACCGAATACTACACCGCCACCGAGTACGGCCCGGTCAAGCATATCGCCCAGGCCTCCACCACCGGTCACGCCACCAACATCATCGCCGGCCTCGGCGTCTCCATGAAGTCCACCGCCCTGCCGGTGCTCGTCATCGCCGCCGGGATCATCGTCGCCTTTAATTGCGCCGGGGTTTACGGCATTGCCGTCGCCGCGGTCTCCATGCTGTCACTTACCGGCATCGTGGTCGCCATGGACGCATACGGCCCGATCACCGACAACGCCGGCGGCATCGCCGAGATGGCCGAGCTGGACAAGTCGGTGCGCGACGTCACCGACCCGCTCGACGCGGTCGGCAACACCACCAAGGCGGTCACCAAGGGATACGCCATCGGCTCCGCCGGCCTGGCCGCGGTGATCCTGTTCACCTCCTACGTGGACGAG
>JAMPXD010000252.1 GCA_023701365.1 Geobacteraceae bacterium | reverse complement strand
GGAATATGAACGGCGAAGTTCCGGGTCTTTCATTCCGCATTCCGCATTCCGCACTCCGAATTCCTTTTGCGCATTCCGCACTCCGAATTCCACCAGCGCCTCCCGCACCTCTGCCACCCGAACGGCGCTGGCCGAGGGAGGAGGAGGAGGAGAGGGGGCCGGCGCACGCCTGATCCAGGGGGTTTCCCGCAGCACCGACTCCACCGCGGCCTGGATGGCGTCGTGCACCCGCCCCTGCTCCCGGAACCGCACCTCGTGCTTGGTTGGGTGGACGTTCACGTCCACCTCCCCCGGCGGCACCCGGATGAAGAGGACCACCACCGGATAGCGGCCCCGCTCCATGAAGTTGCGGTAGGCCTGGAGGATGGCGTGCTGCACCACCCGGTCGCGGATGAAGCGGCCGTTGATATAGGTGTAGAGGTGTGAAGCCGCGGAGCGGCTGCATCCGGGCGGGGCGACCAGGCCGCTGACCGATATCCCCTGCGCGGCGAATTCCATCGGGTAAAGATCGGCAGCCAGGGCGGCGCCGAGCAGGGACGCGGCCCGCTCCCGGAGATCGCCGTCCAGGGCGCGGAAGACGGTCCTCCCCTCGGAGAGGTAGGTGAAGCGAACCTCCGGGCGGGAGATGGCGAGCCTCGCCAGGAACTCCCCAACGTGGCCGGTCTCGGTCTCGGTGCTCTTCAGGAACTTGAGGCGGGCCGGGGTGTTGAAGAACAGGTTCCTGACGGCTACTACCGTCCCCCGGGCCATGCCGCAGGCCTTCACCTCCCTGATCCGCCCCCCCTCGGCGTAGATCTCGGTCCCCTCGATCCTCCCCTCCTCCCTGGTGGCGAGGGTGAAGCGGGACACCGAGGCGATCGAGGGGAGCGCCTCCCCCCGGAAACCGAGGGTGGCCAGGTGGAACAGGTCGCCGTCGGTGGCAATCTTGCTGGTGGCGTGCCGTTCCAGAGAGAGGAGGGCGTCCTCGCGGGTCATCCCGCTGCCGTTGTCGCTGACCCGGATCAGCCGCTTCCCCCCCGCCTCGATCTCGACCGTCACCTCGCTCGCGCCAGCGTCGATGGCGTTCTCCACCAGTTCCTTCACCACAGAGGCGGGGCGCTCCACCACCTCGCCGGCGGCGATCTTGTTGGTCAGGTTTTCGGGGAGGATCTTGATCCGTGCAGACACCGGCGGCTCCGTGAGTGATTGGCGATGCAGGTTATTGTGTGAACTGCCGACACATCAGGGTGTAACCGACACGGTTGCAGTGTTGGAGTTGGTTGTACCTTGCTGAGCCGTTACGGTGAAGACGCTGCCGACTGCAGCGCCGCTGGCGACGGTAAGATTAACGGTGGCAATGCCGACGCTCGTCGTGTCTGAAGAAGCGGAAAGTAACCCGCCGTCGGTGGCAAAGGTGACCGTCGTGCCGTCGGCCACCGGGGTGCCATCGGTGTTCTTGACGGTGGCTGTAATGACCGACGTGCCGCCGGTGGTGGAACTTATGGTAGTCGGATTTGCAGCGACTGTCACGAGCGGCTGGAATGCCACCACCACTTTGCCGGAGGCGGTGCCTGCCGAGGCTGTGACAGTGAAGCTGCCCGAACTGGCGCTGGTCAGGGTAGCGGTGGCAGTTCCGCCGGTCGTCGTTGTGGAAAAAGGAGCCAGTGTCCCTCCGGTGGTGGTCAGGGAGACCGTCGTGCCGTCGGCAACGGCAGTGCCGTCGGCCTGTTTGACGTTGACCGTGATGGTTACCGAGGTGTTTATCAGGGGTGAGGCCGGAGATGCCGTTACCGTTACAGACGTGGGCGCATCGGCAGCCGTCTCCGGGAACCATTCGACCTCCCCGCAGCCGGCGCATATCATCGCAACTATTGCCAGAATCCAGACAGCTCTCCCCATAACTCTCCCCCTGATCCGGTATTGATGCCGTTGATGAGGCTTCAGTATAGTCTCATGAGCTCTCTTTTGTCAATGAAAGGGAGCGTCCCGGCTTCCTGCCTCCCGGCTGCTCACACCCATATGAAAAATTGTCGCTTTGGTGGTATACTGCTGCATAAGCGTTGTAACGAATCATTTGTCGCATCCGGAGGCATTTCATGCAATTTGCGAAAAGATTACCGGTTTTCCTCGTCCTGGCCTGCCTCCTCTTCTGCAGCGGCACAATGGCGCTCGCCGCGCCGCAGGTCTCGATCTCTTCGGGCGGCAACGGGGTATTCACCCTGCAGGGAACAGGGTTTCAAGGCGTCGGCGGGGCATATATCACCATCAGGTACGACACCGCCACGCTCGCCAATCCCCGGGTCGTCCAGGGAAACCTGGCATCCGGTGCGCTGATGGCCCCGAACATTACCAATCCGGGAGTTATCATCCTGGGAATTATCCATGCAAACGGGATCTCGGGGTCCGGCCCCCTGGCGATCATCACCTTTGACCGCCCCGGCAGCTCGCTGGGGGTCATCCTGTCGCTCACGGCAGATCTGAGTGACACCTCTGGAGCAAAAATCCCTTCTCTGACACCGCGGATCGATAACCCTGCCGGGCCGTCGCCCTCTCCCTCCCCTGCGGATGAGCCGACGACACCGCCTCAAGAACCCGGCACTGTTCAGCCTGCGCCCCCTCCCGCAGGGACAGCTCCTGTCCTGACGGGTGGCACGGTAACCATGCCTGGAGAAGCAGGGATTGCCGGGGAAAAGCCCGTGGAACAGATCACCCCGGAAGCTGCCGTACCGGCGGGAGCGGCTCCTGCTCTGCCTGAAACCGGGGATGTCGAGCCTCCGCAGCCTGTCAGGGAAGCTCCCGCGCCTCCCGCAGCAAAAATCGAGCATAAATCTGTTGCGCACAAGAGCGTGCTGGAACGGTTCCGCACTTTCCAGGGGGAGAAGACCCCCAAGGCCCTCATCTCCCTTTTCGAACAGCACGTCATGGAGGGGATCAGCCAGGAGCCTCCCATAGTCCTGTCGGACGGTATTGCCAGCGTGAAGCTTCACATCCAGCTCTCCCCGCCGGGAAGGGAAATCCCTAACTTCGCTCTGAAGGACGCAAAATATGTATCCCTGAAGAAGGCGGGGGAGAACAGCTGGGTCATCGAGCTGCTCCCGGCAAAGGGCGCATACAGATCGACGGCCAGGATGCACCGGAACGGCGCGATAACCGAGATCCCCCTGACCGTGGCGCCCCCCATTCCCAGGGAAGCGCAGTTCGGCAAGGAAAGCGCACTGAACGAGGCCGCTTTCATCCTGTTCCTGAAGGAGCGAGGCACCGAGAAAGCCCCCCGGTTTGATCTGAACGGTGACGGCAGACGCGATTACATCGATGACTATATCTTTACAGCCAATTACCTCTTTAAGAGCAGCCAGGGGAAAAGGTGAGCGCAAAGAAGTCGACAGTCTGATTATTTCCAGCATGAAATCAAGCCCGCCATCCCCGATGTGGCGGGCTTTTTTGTCCTCGCGAGGGGACCGCTTCCCCCTGAGCCTCCACCGGAAAAACCATCGTATGGCCGCCATCCCTGCAACTCAAAAAGGGTTGTCAGATTTCGGACAGCCCTCCGATTCAGAGCAGCTCAACAAGTCCTGTAATTACAATATCTTGAGTTATTTCAGCAGAGGCTGATCCGCCAGGCGGTTGCACCCCTGTCGCCAATCCGGGCTTTATTCGATCTTGCAACGCCTTGAATTTACGACTTTTTCACAACTGCCTTCTGGTACGCAATTTGCTTTTTTCACATCGATATATTTTGGCTCGCCACTGTTGAGCTACCTTCTTTTTCTGTTTTACCAGCCGCTTTGCTCGACACTTGAAAAAGGGAATACACATGTTAAGCTTGAAAACAATAACGACCTCCCCGCGCTTTTTGGTCACTGAGGAAACGATTAATGAGCCGGCCGGGAGCTGAATCGACCCTGATGCCTACGGAGGCGGCCGGAACCGCAGAATTAATACAGAGTCTTAGGAGGAACAGATCATGAGGAGAATGGTTAATACTATTATGACCGCTGTGGTGCTTGCAGCCCTGGCCGTCGCCGGGACGGCAAATGCAGCGACCTTCACGCCGGGAACACTGGATACGCCGTCCCCCCCGGGACACGGTTTCCCGAGATGGTACACCGAACCATCGCCCCCGGCAGCTAGCGGGCAGTCCCTGGAGCTCTGCCTGTCACAGACTGCTTCAACAAATCCCGATGCGTTAGGCGGGCTCATGTGCATCCTCCTGCCGGAGCCGGCACCACCTGCGCCCCCTACAATCTTCGATCCGGCGGCGGCGATCGTCTTCCCGACCAATTTCCCATCCGAATCGTTCTACTTCATCGCTGATGCAATCCTTCTGAACCTGGGAGGCGGCAATCGCGCCACCTATCGGGCGGCTATCGAGGCGGCCTTCG
>JAMPXD010000251.1 GCA_023701365.1 Geobacteraceae bacterium | reverse complement strand
CTTGACCAGGCAACCGGCGTTGCGCCGCGCTTCATCGATGCTCACCTGGTAGGAAAGAAAGGGCATGTCGGCCACCACCAGCGCCTTCGGTTCGGCGCGCAGCACCGCCCTGGTGTGATAGAGCATCTCATCCATGGTGACCGGCAGGGTATTGTCGTATCCGGAGCAAACCACCCCGACGGAATCACCCACCAGGATCATGTCGATCCCGCAGCTGTCCATGATCCGCGCAGTGGGATAGTCATAGCAGGTAAGGACGGTAATCTTCCCGCCGTCGGCCTTCAGCTTCTGAATGTCCAGGATGGTTTTCTTCTTGCTCATCTCATCACTCCGGCAACAAAAAAACGCCCCCGTACAGGAGGGCGTTTATCAACCGTGAGCGACAGGGAAAGGAAGCCTCCCTCGCGTCAGAACCGGCTATTGCCTCCCGTCCCGGTTCAATGCGAATCCAGGCGGTATCGTGTTTTCCGGGGGGCTTTTGCGGCTCCACTCGGGTAGCGGGCCGTTCCCCCGATTTAATGGTATTTGTATACCATATTCCAACAACTGCTGTCTACAGATTTTTTTCGGCGCTACCTGGCGATTTCCTTCATCAGTTCCAGTTCCTTCACCACCAGGCTGCTCTCATCCTTGCGTTTTTCCAGGTCGTTGAAGATCGCCATGACCATCTGCCCCACTTCATCGACCGCCTTCTTGATCTCGCTGCCGTCCTCCACCTGTCTTCCGGTAGCCTGGACCATCTCATGGGCCATGTCCTTGATGGTATCCACCGCCCGCACGATGCTCCTGGTGGCGCCGGACTGCTCCGTGGAGGCCTTGAAAATCTGGGAGGTCATGGTGCTCACGTCCTCGATGGACATGGTGACCATCTGCACCCCCCTGGTCTGCTCCTCGGTGGCGATCTTGATCTGCTCGGTCATCTCCATGGCGCGTTGCGAACTTGCCAGGATTATCTGCAGGGCATCGCCGGTTTCCTTCCCCAGCCGCACCCCCTTCATCACGATCTCTCTGGCCATTGCCACGTTGGCGGCGGCACTGCGCGATTCATTGGTGATGTCTTCGATGATGCCGGTAATCTCGCCCGTTGACTGGCCGGTCTGGAGGGAAAGGTTGCGTATTTCATCCGCCACCACGCCGAAACTCTTGCCGTATTCGCCCGCCTGGGCCGCGATGATCGAGGCGTTCAGGGCCAGCAGGTTGGTCCGTTTGGTGATGTCGTTGATCACGCCGACTATGGCATCGATCCGGCTGCTGTTTTCGCTCAGCTTCCTGATCCCGTTGTAGGAAAGATCGACCGAACGCTGGATCTCGGCAAGGGCGGTTATGGTCTCGCCGACCACGGTCATGCTCTTGTCGGCCTCTGCCTTGACCTGGCTGGAAACCTCGTGGGATATGATGGTGCTCTGCTCCACGTTCTTCAGGGAGCTGTTGATCTGCTCCATGGCCGAAGCAGACTTGCCGACCGTATCCGACAGGCTGTCGAGATTTCTGGAGACCTGTTCAATGGCCACCGAGATCTCGTTCACCGCGGAGCTGGTATCATCGACCGAGGCCATCACGCTTTCCGACGCGGAGGCGATGTGAGAGGTGTTGTCGGCCAGGGACTCGACCGAATTCTGCAGGCTGAGCACGTTGCGGGAGTAGGATTCCCGATTCCGCAACAGGTCGGAAAAGGTCTTGCCCAGTTCCATGGTGAGGGTGTCGATGGCGGAGAGCAGGTTGATCCTGGTGATGGCCGAGGCCGCCTGGTCGGCAAAGAGCTTGATGGTATCCACGTCGGTGTCGTTCAGGGTGCGGTGGGTGAATTTGTTGTCGATGCCGAACAGCCCGACCGACTCCCCCTTGACCACGATCGGGCAGAGCACGAAGCTGCGCGACCTGATGGGGCGGATGCTGTTGAAGGGGGGCTGGACCTGGAAACTGGCCGGATACTTGCTGATATCCTCGATGAGGAAGAGCTTCTGTTCGGCAAAGGACTTATGGATGACCCCGCACCGCTCATCCAGCGGCAGGGTGACCCCGGCCGGATTGAAGCCGTCAGTCCCTGTCGCCGCCACGAAATAGAGGTGGCTCCGTGAGTTGTCCGCCATCAGGATGTTGACCCGTTCGTACCCCAGGATTTCGTGCAGCCCTTCGGCGCAGAGCGCCAGTACCTCCTGGACGTTCAGGGACTTCTGCATCCTGCTGCCGATCTGGTGGAAGTTCTTGATGTTGTTATCCAGCACTATGTAGCGGTTCTCGAAAACCTCCTTCTGGGAAGCGACTTCCTGGTGGAGGGCATCCAGTTCCGCGGCCCTTTCGTGGAGCTCGTCACCCGCCTTGCCGATGAAAAACCCGAGACAGGCCATCACCAGCGCAGTTCCCGCCCCCATGTAGATATAGAGGGCTGTGTGATAGGCGCTCCTGGTGATGTCGGACGTTATCTGCTCCCAGAGGGAGAGGCCGGGCTCGGAGAAAAATATGAGCCGGATGGCTATCCAGGCAATCGGGGCCGAGATCCCGAGGATAAATCCCAATATCGCATAAAGAACGCTTCTCTTCTGTATCAAGTCGTTCTGCATCGAGTCCCACCCTCTCTGATTTGCCTCAGGCAACCGACATCGTTCTACTTCTGCGCAGGCCACCCTCGCCCGCGCCACGGGTCAAGATGGGACGAAGTCTATGACAGTGCCCCGATAAAGTCAATATCTTCATTATCTCCCGAACGTTATCCCCAATTCTTCGGCGCACCTGACCATCTCGCCGGCGGGATCGACCAGCTTCTGCGCCATTACCGCCTTCTCGATCGGCACCGCGCCGATCTCGCCCCCCTTCAGACAGACCATCTTCCCGAAACCCTCTTCCTCCACCAGCTCGATCGCCTTGATCCCGAACCTGCTGCCAAGACATCGGTCAAAGGTGGACGGCGAGCCACCCCTTTGCAGATGGCCAAGGACCGTGACCCTGACGTCCATGTCGAGGCAGCCGGTTATCTCCCTGGCAACATGCTCGCCGATGCCGCCGAGACGCTCCAGGGAATGGGTTTCAGAGGCGGCCGCCTGGACCACCCGCGAGCCGGCGAGCGGATAGGCGCCCTCGGCGGCAACGACGATGCTGAAATGCCGTCCCTTTTGTCGCCTGTTCTCCACGGCACTGCAGATCTGCTTGATGTCGTACGGTATCTCCGGGATCAGGATTATGTCGGCGCCGCCGGCAATGCCGGATTCCAGGGCGATCCAGCCGGCGTAGCGCCCCATGACCTCCAGGATCATGACCCGATGATGGCTCTCCGCCGTGGTATGCAGCTTGTCCAGGGCATCGGTTGCCGTTTCCAGGGCGGTATTGTAGCCGAAGGTGACGTCGGTCTCCATCAGGTCGTTGTCGATGGTCTTGGGGACAGCGACTATGTTGACCCCCTTATTTACCAGTTCCAGGGCGATCTTCAGGGAACCGTCCCCCCCCACCACTATCAGCGCATCTATCCCGAGCTGGCCGAGGTTTGCGACTACCTGGGCGGAGATATCGATGAACTCCGTCTTGCCGTTCTTGACGACCGGATAAGAAAAAGGGTTGCCCCGATTGGTCGTGCCGAGAATGGTGCCGCCGCGGGGGAGGATGCCGCGGACGTCCTCCAGCGACAGGAGACGGCACTTCTCCGGCGCCAGCAGGCCGTCGAAGCCGTCCTCGATGCCGACGACCTCCCATCCCCGTTTCAGCACCGCCCCCTTGACCACCCCTCTGATCACCGCATTGAGCCCGGGGCAGTCCCCGCCACCGGTGAGTATGCCGATCCGTTTTGTCATTTTACCCCCATGGAACATTTTCGAGTTTCGAGTTTCGAGTTCCGGGTTTCAAACTTTAAACTCGAAACTACCAACTCGGAACTGCCGCCTCCCGGGCGAGTGCGGCGGCGCCGACGATGCCCGCGTCGTCGCCGAGCTCCCCCTGCACTATCGTGACCCGGCGGGCCGGAACGGCAAAGGCGCGGTCCGCTATCTCCCGCCGCATCGGCCCGTCCAGCAGATTGAAGCTCGCCGCCATCCCCCCCGCCAGCACGATCGCCTCCAGATTGAGGAGATTCACGATGGTTGCCCCGGCAATCCCCAGATAGCGGCCGGCCCTTTCAAACAGGGCAAGGGCGAGGGGATCACCCTGGCGGGCTGCGGCGGCGATCTGCTCGGCCGTGATCGCTGCAAGGGGAAGAGCGGCGAGCGCCCCCCCCTTCCCCTCCTCCAGTGCCCTTGCCGCAGCAGCGACCAGGGCGCTGGCCGAGGCGTACTGCTCCAGGCAGCCCCGGTTGCCACAGGGACAGGGAAGCCCGTCCGGCTCAACAGTGGCATGACCGTATTCGGCGGCCACCCCATCGATGCCGGTCCAGAGCGCGCCGTTGAGGATCAGT
>JAMPXD010000250.1 GCA_023701365.1 Geobacteraceae bacterium | reverse complement strand
GGGCCGACCTCGGGCAGCGCCCCTTCGTCCTGGAAGGGGATGGCGGCAGCTACAGCTGCGACGCCCTGATCATCGCCACTGGCGCCTCTGCCCGATACCTGGGGCTCCCCTCGGAGGAGGCGTTCAAGGGGAAGGGGGTGTCCGCCTGCGCCACCTGCGACGGCTTCTTCTACCGGGGCAAACCGGTGGCAGTGATCGGCGGCGGCAGCACCGCCGTGGAGGAGGCCCTCTACCTCTCCCACATCGCCAGCCACGTCACCGTGGTGCACCGCCGCGACCAGCTCCGCTCGGAAAAGATCCTGGCCGACACGCTGGTCGAGAAGACCAAGTCCGGCAACGTCACCATCGAATGGCACCATGAGCTGGACGAGGTGCTGGGGGACGAAAGCGGCGTGACCGGCATCCGAATCCGCCACACCAGCGGCTCCACCAAGGAGATCGCGGTGCACGGCTGCTTCGTGGCCATCGGCCACAAGCCGAACACCGACCTGTTCACCGGCCAGTTGGACATGGACAACGGCTACATCCGCACCCTGTGCGGCAACGAGGGGAACATGACCGCCACCAGCGTGCCCGGGGTATTCGCCGCCGGCGACGTCCAGGACCCCTTCTACCGCCAGGCGATCACCTCCGCCGGCACCGGCTGCATGGCGGCGCTGGACGCGGAAAGATACCTGGATATGTTGAAATCCTAGGCGAAAGGCTAATGGCTAAAGGCAAAAGGTTTTAAAAGCCTTTCCGTTAGCCCTTTGCCCTTAGCCTTTAGCCAAGGGGTTGTTATGCTAGCCAAGGTCCTCAGCAGCGCCCTCGTCGGCATCGACGCCATCATGGTGGACGTTGAGGTGGACATCGCCCAGGGGCTCCCCCAGTTCGCCACAGTCGGCCTGCCGGACGGGGCGGTGAAGGAGAGCAAGGACCGGGTCAAGTCGGCCCTGAAGAACTCCGGCTATGACTTCCCCAACCGGAAGATCACCGTCAACCTCGCCCCCGCCGACATCAAGAAGGAGGGGGCCTCCTTCGACCTCCCCATTTCCCTCGGCATCCTGGCGGCAACCGGGGTGGTGAAGCACACCTGGCTCAAGGAATTCCTCCTGCTGGGGGAGCTCTCCCTGGACGGCAGCGTGAAACCGGTCAGGGGGTGCCTGCCGGTGGCCGTCGCCGCCAGACGGGCCGGCCTCAGGGGGATCATCGTGCCGCGCGAGAACGCCCCGGAAGGGGCGGTGGTGGAGGGGATCGACGTCATCGGCGTGGGGGAGCTGGCGGAAGTGGTGGAGTTCCTGAACGGCGAGCGCCCCATCGTCCCGTGCCGGACCGACGTGGAAGAGCTGTTCCGGCAGAACTCAGACTGCAGCGAGGACTTCTCGGAGGTGAAGGGGCAGGAGCACGCGAAAAGGGCGCTGGAGGTGGCGGCGGCCGGCTCCCACAACATCCTGATGATCGGCCCCCCCGGCTCGGGGAAGACCATGCTCGCCCGCCGCATCTCCTCCATCCTCCCCCCCATGTCGTTCGACGAGGCGATCGAGACCACCAAGGTCTACAGCGTGATGGGCCTGCTGGAGCGGGAGCGGGCGCTGATCGCGAACCGGCCGTTCCGCTCCCCGCACCACACCATCTCCGACATCGGCCTGATCGGCGGGGGCACCGTGCCGCGCCCCGGCGAGGTTTCCCTCTCCCACAACGGCGTCCTGTTCCTGGACGAGCTCCCCGAATTCAAGAAGCATGTCCTGGAGGTGCTGCGCCAGCCCCTGGAGGACGGCCGGGTCACCATCTCCCGGGCGCTCCTCTCCATCACCTACCCCTCCCGGATGATGCTGGTGGCAGCTATGAACCCCTGCAAGTGCGGGAAAAACGGCGACAGCTCTGGTGGCTGCATCTGCACGCCGCGGGAGATTCACCAGTACCGCTCCCGCATCTCCGGGCCGCTGCTGGACCGGATCGACATCCACATCGAGGTGCCGGCGGTGAAGTACCGGGATCTGGCGGACCGGGCCGAGGGGGAGAGCTCGACGGAGATTACCGGGAGGGTGGAGAAGGCGCGGAACCACCAACTGGAGCGGTTTCGGGGGACCAAGGTCCACTGCAACGCCCACATGTCGTCGCGGCAGATCAGGCGATTCTGCGAACCGGACGCCGGCGGGCACCGGCTGTTGGAGGTGGTGACGGAGAAGCTCGGCTTCTCAGCCCGGGCCTACACCCGTATCCTCAAGGTGGCGCGGACCATCGCCGACCTGGAGGGGACGGAAAATATCCGTGAACAGCATATTGCCGAGGCGATTCAGTATAGGAGCCTCGATCGGAAAAGTATTTAAGCTCCTTTTTTTGCAGCTGCCCGGCCTCATTGATAAACGGACAGCGCGATGTAGGTTCACTTTGCCGCCACATGGTTTGTGGTCACGTCGGCAATTAATCTGTCGTTGTCGCCGAAAACGGTTGTTCGCACGACACTGACCGTTTTTCCTTTCTTCACGAAGGAAGCGACCGCCCGGAACTTTCCCTCCTTCTGATTGCTGACGAAGTTCGCGTTCAGGCTTATGGCGAGGGGAAAACCCGCCATCCCTTCGCTGGCACTGGGTGAGCCCAACACCAGTATTGTCGCGGTGACGTCCGCAAACCATAGGATCGCGCCCGCATTGACCACGCCGTATGGATTTAATACGCCGGACAGGATCGGCATTTCGGAAATCACCTGCTCCGGCTTTTGTTCCACCACTTGAAATTCAATTTTCCACTCGAATTTCATCTCTCATCCTCCCTTTTCATTGAGCCGTCTCATGATAAACTCTCGAATTTCATCCTCCATGATTTTCCACCTCTCCGGTCACTTTTGATTTGCAAGTAACACGAGTAAGCCATAGACACTTGCAAATTGCAAGTGAAAAAGTTTATAGTGATGACATGGAAAAGAAACCGAACGTCGATCCGTCGTTTCCCAAGGAGTTCCGCTCTACCTGTCCGATTGCCTGTGTCCTCGACATCCTGGGGGATAAGTGGACACTGCTCGTGATTCGAGACCTCTTCCTGAACAAGCACCGCTATGGGGAGTTCACCGAATCGCCCGAGGGTATCCCGACCAACATCCTGGCAGACCGGCTCAGGCGACTTGAGGCGGCCGGCATCATCAGGAAGGTGCTGTACCAGTCCAATCCGCCACGGGCGGAGTATTACCTTACTTCAAAAGGAGCGGACCTCGGGCGGGTGCTGGGAGCAATGCGGAAATGGGCCGAACGTCATGTGCCCGGGGTCATGTCTCCCGAGACGTTTCCGCAGCCTGAAATCCGCGACTGATGAGGCGAACGACATAAGGGTCTGCCATGGAATTTGTGCAGGTGACGTGACAGAAGCGAGGGACAACGGTGGCTGGGAGCCCTCTGGTGCGCCCACCCGTTGGATCCGACTGTACATCGAACTGAACACCAAAATTGGGGAAACATGGTAAGAATGGTTGGCATGGCAAGCAGGCATGAGACACATAACTATTCAATATAACTGTAAATTGCTCTAGGTAATCCCCCGGCTTTGCCGCCTCTTCTAGCATGCTACACGCAAGATTCCCCTTGCATAATTATGCCATAATTGGCATAATTACTCGTCGAGGATACCGGGCCGTCTATACCGTCAGATTTGCCGATGCCGTTTACGTCCTGCACGTTTTCCAAAAGAAATCGAAGCAGGGAATTGCCACACCGAAGGAAGAAATAGAGAAGGTCAAAGCCCGCTTGAAAATGGCGGAAGAGTTGCATCACCGCAAGAGGGGGTAGGAATCATGAAAGAAGAGATCGAAGTTTATCACGGAAGCGGCAACGTATTTACCGACCTTGGCCTGCCCGATGCCGAAGAACGCCTCGCCAAGGCGGAGCTTGCCCGCCAGATCCTCAATATCATCACTAAGCGCCGCCTGACCCAGACCCAGGCCGCCGAGCTTCTCGGCATAGACCAGCCGAAGGTATCGGCCCTGACCCGGGGGAAACTGTCCGGCTTTTCCATGGAACGCCTGTTCCATTTCCTGAATGCCCTCGGCCGTGACGTTCAGATCACCGTCAAGGCCAAACCACGGTCACGGCAGCAGGCGCACCTGAAGGTCACCGCCGCCTGATTTTTTTGGGGTGCTTTAGGGGGTATATTAGAAATCGCAATTCTTGTAACATTATATTTAACAGCATGTTACAAGTAGATTTCGGTTCCAGTCTTGTTACCAGTCGGCTCTCAAGGCTATAAACGAGGTTGAAAATAATTAGCTTCCTTCGCCAAAATCACTTACCCAGGTCAGCATTAAACCATATTATTTCCTTGGCAACATATCATATTGCAAAATCCGGAGTAGACTGGACACCGATTCCGATTTGAACTGGACACCAATTCCGGAAAAGGTTGGACAGTCAATCCGGTTTTAAGTGGACACCGATTCCGGTTTTAGC
>JAMPXD010000249.1 GCA_023701365.1 Geobacteraceae bacterium | reverse complement strand
GATGTGGGGGATGGCGTAGGGGATGTCGCTCGCCCCCTCCACCGAGGAGTCGTCGATCCCCCCCTTCACCATCGCCTGCTCGAAGGGGGTGCCGGCGATGATCGACTGGCCGACGATGGTGTGCCGCCAAGCGACGAGCGCGCCGTCCGCGGCGAGCCCGGCCGCGATCCGATCGTACCACATGGGGCGGTAATAGCCCCCCCGCATGTCGTCCTCGCGGCTCCAGACCACCTTGACCGGCCGCTTCACCTCCTTGGCCAGCTGCACCGCCTCGACGACGAAGTCGGAGGCGGGGTTGGCCCGCCGGCCGAAGCCCCCCCCCAGGAAGGCGGTGTGGATGGTCACCTGCTCCGGCTTCAAGCCGGCGACCCGGGCGGCGGCGTTCCGGTCGGCGGTCTGGAGCTGGGTGCCGGTCCGGATCTCGCAGCGGTCGTCCCGCAGGTCGACGAAGCAGTTCAGCGGCTCCATGGTCGCATGGGCGAGGTAGGGGACCTCGTACTCGGCGCTGAGCTGTCTGGCCGCCCGGGGGAGCGCCTGCTCCGGGTCACCCTCCCTGCGGGCGACCAGGCCCGGGGTCGCAGCCAGCCCGGCGTATTCCTGCCGCATGCCCGCCGTCGACAGGGCGGCCCCGGCGCCATCGTCCCAGGCGATCTCCAGCGCGTCCCGCCCCTGCTGCGCCGGCCAGAAGCCGGTGGCGACCACCGCCACCCCGGACGGCACCTGGACCACAGCCACCACCCCCGGAACGGCCCGTGCCTTCTCACTCTTCACACTCGCCACCTTGCCGCCGAATACCGGCGGCCTGGCGATCACCGCGGTCAGCATCCCCGGCACGTGGACGTCGAGCCCGAACCGGGCCGTGCCGTTGACCTTGGCCGGGCTGTCGAGCCGGTGCAGCGGCTTGCCGATGATCCTGTAGGCGGCGGGGCTCTTCAGCCTGATCTCCTTCGGGACCGGCAGCCGCGCCGCGGCCTCGGCCAGCTGGCCGTAGCTGAGCGCCTTGCCGCTGGCGTGGATCACCCTCCCTTTTTCGGCGCGGCAGCTCGCCGGCCTGACCTTCCACCTCTTGGCGGCGGCGGCGATCAGCATCTCCCGGGCGGCCGCGCCCGCCCGGGAAACGCGGTCCCATTCGCTGCGGACGCTGGAGCTCCCTCCGGTCACCATCATGGCGCCGAACATGGTATGGTTGTAGACCGGGTCAACCGGCGACGACTCCACCCTTATCCTGCGCCAGTCGCATTCGAGCTCCTCGGCGATCAGCATCGACAGGCTCGTGTGGACCCCCTGCCCCATCTCCGACTTGTGGATGATGAGGGTCACGCCGTTGTCGGCGCCGATCCGGATGAAGGCATTGGGCGGGTAGGGTGCCGCCTCGGCCGCTTCCGCCTGGCGCAGGATGCCGGAGAAGGGGATATGGCAGCCGAGCACCAGCCCCCCCCCGAGCACCGCGCCGGTCCTGAGAAATGCGCGCCGGCTCATCTTGACGATCTCGCTCATGTTCTTCCCCCCTTTGCCGCTCCCTTCGCGGCCGTATGGATGGCGCGCCGGACCCGCTGGTAGGTGCCGCAGCGGCAGAGGTTTCCCGCCATCGCCCGGTCGATGTCCGGGTCGGTCGGCCTCGGCTTCTCCTGCAGCAGGGCCGCGGCGGCCATGATCTGGCCGGGCTGGCACCAGCCGCACTGGGAGACCTCCTCGGCGAGCCAGGCCCGCTTGACCGGATGGCTCTCGGGGAGCCCCTCGATGGTGGTGATCTTCTTCCCCTCCACGCTGGCGACCGGTGTCGTGCAGGAGCGCTCCGCCCTGCCGTCGATATGGACGGTGCAGGCGCCGCACAGGGCCTGGCCGCAGCCGAACCTGGTGCCGGTGAGGTGGAGATGGTCCCGGATGACCCAGAGCAGCGGGGTATCCGGGGCGACGTCCAGCAGGTGCTTTTTGCCGTTCACTTCGAGAGAAATCATGGCAGCGTTCCTCCTTGGTCAGGGTTGCATTCGGCTTTTTTCGAGATAATCTGATCCAAGGGTACCGCATTTATCCGGCAAGGCAATGGCCGACCTCCCTGGCGGATGCGCCAAGCAAACCGGAAAAGACGCTGTATAATGGATGTCATGAAAACCATCTGCCCCCCGTCGAGCCGGGTGGGATTTCTCAACAGGCCGGCAGGAGCCGGTCCCAATAAATGCAAGGAGGTACAGTCATGAAAAGGAGCCTCATCGTCATCACCTTCCTCGCGATCCTCGCGATCCCCGCCATCGCAGCGGCGACCCCCGCCCATCCGGGCGCCTATTTCTCCGGTTTCCTCGGCGTCAGCGTGCCCATGGACACCGATGTGACGACCGCCGATTTCTTCTCCCCCGCCACCTTCGATGACCGGGTGGAGTTCGATCCCGGCATCAACGTCGGGGGGAGCGGCGGTTACGATTTCGGCGTGATCCGCCTGGAAGGGGAGCTTTCCTACAAGCAGTCGGACATAAGGTCGGTCACCGACCAGGCGGACGGCTTCCGCTTCGGCAACGTGGACGGTGATCTCGGGGCGTTCGCCATGATGTTCAACGCCTTCATCGACCTGCACAACAACACCATGGTCACCCCTTACCTGGGCGGGGGGGTCGGTTTCGCCGTGCTGAATCTGAGTGATACTTTCGGCACCGATCTGGTGGATGGAGTGGCGGAGCGGGTTCTCCTCTACCTGGACGATGACGACACGGTCTTTGCCTACCAGGCCGGCGTCGGCCTGGAGATCGCCCTCAACCGGCAGCTCTCCCTCGACCTGGGGTACCGCTATTTCGGCACCACCAGGGCCAGGTTCGACACGAACCTGGACGTCACCACCGAGCTGAGATTCGAGAGCCACAACGGGGTGGTGGGGTTCAGGGTGAAATTCTGACCCGGAAACCAGCCGCACCATAAAAAAAGCCCGCTAGCGCGGGCTTTTTCAGTTGCCGGCCGGTGCGCTCAGGGGGAGTCGCAGCCGAGCGCCACCGTCTGGCTTTCCTCGAATATTTTTCTGAGCTTTTCCAGGGACTTGGCCTCTATCTGGCGGATCCGCTCGCGGGTGACGCCGAAACTGCGGCCGATCGTGTCCAGTGTCTGCGGTTCCTTGTCGTCAAGGCCGAAACGGAGTGTCAGGATCTTTTTCTCGCTGTCGGACAGGGTTTCAAACCATACGGAAACCATCTCGTATTTGTTCAGATTCTCGAAAAGCTCGGCCGGAGATACGTTGGAAGTGTCTTCAATGGTGTCGAGAAGGAAATAATCGCTGTTTTCCCCCATCGGCCGTTCGATGGAATAGGTTTTTTTCAGCAGCACCATGAGCCGGCGCACATAGGTGATATCGACCCCCATCGCCACCGAAACTTCCTTGACCGACGGCTCGCGGTTCAGTTTCCGCACCTGCTCGCGGGTAACCCGCAGCATCTTGTTGACGTCATCGGAGACATGGACAGGCAGCCTGATGGTGCGCGACTGGTTGACCAGCGCCCGCTCGATCGACTGTCTGATCCACCAGGTCGCGTAGGTGGAAAAACGGCATTCCTTGGAGAGCTTGAAACGCTCCACCGCCTTGATCAATCCGACGTTTCCCTCCTCGATGAGGTCCAGGAAAGGGAGGCCGCGGTTCATGTAACGTTTCGCTATCTTCACGACCAGCCGCAGGTTCGATTCGATCATCCTGTCCCGGGCGGCCTTTTCTCCCCTGGCGATCCGGGAGGCCAGCTCCTTTTCCTCGTCCGCGGTGAGCAGCTTGGTCTTCTGGATCTCGCGCAGGTACAGCTTGATGGCGTCATCAAAGTGCTCGACTTCAGGGACCTTTACTTCATCCTCCTCCGCCTCCTCAAAAGCCGGGGCATCCGGGTCGGCTTCGGCGAAGGCTTCCGCCGACTCCTGATGCTCATCAGCGGCCGGATCGTTGAGATCGTCAAGGTTCATGGCAACTCCTCACTTAAATGAATAAAAATGATGATAATCTGCGGCAACCAATGATACAGTATAACAGTTTTCTCGGGATATGCAGGCGCAGCGGCCATTTACTTGGAAAACCGGTTAGCTCCGGCAAACAATAGCTCGTGCCGAATCTGCCCTGATCGGGATAGATTCGCCTGAGCAGCAGCCCTTAATGGGCGGAAAGAGGGAAATGGGATGGGAAGAGAGCTGTATGTGCGGCAGATATCGGAGCGGGCCGCGGAGGTGGATATCCGCAAGCTGTTTTCGGTGGCGGGGACGGTTGCCTCGGTCCATCTGATAACCGATCCGGGGACCGGTCAGTTCAAGGGGTGCTGTTACGTGAAGATGGCGACTGAAGAGGAGGCCAGGGAGGCGGTCACCACCCTGGATGGGGCGCTGCTGATAGACCGGGTCATTGAGGTCGTTGAGGCCCGGCCGAAAAAGGAGCGGGAGCGCAAGGCGGGCGGCGGTCCCGGCAAGCCCGGCCCGGCCGACCGTTCCCG